>CAVAHH010000322.1:0-2005 GCA_963588395.1 bacterium | reverse complement strand
TTACAGGCACGTGTAATCCGCCGCCTGCGCCAGGTTATCAGTCTGGGCAAGAGCTACGGCGTGAAGGTGCTTATAGAAAACGTGGGCCTGCGCACGAAGGGCAACGTACTCTTTGATCTGGGCGAATATATGGCGCTGTTTGACATTTTTCCGCAGGCAGGTGCGCTGATTGATACAGGGCACGCACATGTCAACGGTTGGGATATCCCCGCGGTGGTGCAGGCCTTGGGCAGCCGTTTAGTGGCCTGTCATATTCACGACAACGATGGCAGCGGCGACGCACATCTGCCTGTCGGACAAGGTGATATTGACTGGAAGGCCTATTTTGCCGCAGTCAAAAAGCATGCGCCGCAGGCTGTACAGGTGCTGGAATATTGCTGCGGCTTTAGCGATACACAGTCGCTGGAGGCGCATATCACCGAACTGAAGGAAAAATATAAGCTGGAAAAATAACACGGATTTTACGCAGAGCTTCAGTTAGATTTAATATGCAGATGATACTATAAGCATAACGAAGATGATGTAACAATTTAGTGCATTAGGGAGGTAAGTGTTATGCAGGATTTGTATCCGCTTTTAGTATTATTTGCCGGCTGGATGGCTGTAGATCTGTTTGTAATGTGATGTTGAGTGCGTAGTACTCGTAGGAAAATGATCCCCCTTAAGTAGACAGGTTAGATAACCAGAGCTGCTTAAGGGGGATTTTTGCATTTTGTGGTTTGTCAGCCTTTTACATCTTGCTTAAATCTGATAACAATTATTTTTTGACTTTTTTGACTGCTTTCACTTGACTATATACCTGCTATACCCTATATCATTATGAATAAAGGACAATGTGTGTATTGTCATTTTGTCGCAATAATAATAAACAGGAATTACACATATTGAAACCTTGAGATGAGTGAATGGAGGAATATTTGTGAAGAATTTGGGACGAAAAGGGCTACTGATGACGGCGCTGCTGTGCGGCAATGTGATTTGGGGTGGGGCGGCATTTGCCGAAGATGTCCACGAGTATAGCCTGGATGAGGTTGTTGTAACAGCTACAAGAACCATGAAGCAGATTCAGGAGGTACCGTCCAGCGTCAGCGTTGTTACTGCCAAGGATATTGCAGAAAGGAATATCAAAACCGTGCCTGAAGCATTGCAGACCTTGCCGGGTGTGTATATGAGCCAGTCTCCTACGTATGGTAGCGCCGGCTCCTTGGAAATCAGGGGTTTTGCTTCAAACAATGTTTTAGTGCTTGTTGACGGAACGCCAATGAATTCTGCACATAACAACGAAGTGCAGTGGGAGATGCTGCCGGTAGAAAATATCGCCCGTATCGAGGTGGTCAAGGGTGCAGGTTCGTCGCTTTATGGTGGACGTGCTGTTGGTGCAGTAGTTAATATCATCACTAAAGAGCAGACTGCCAAGGGCGTGCATGCCAACGTTGTGCTCAATTATGGCAGCAACAACACTTGGAAAAAGGCTGCTTATGTTGATGTAAAAGCAAACGACAAAATCAGCTTTGGCGTAGGTTACGAAAACCGTAAGTCTGATGGTTATAAAAACTATCTTTATACCGGTACTGCTTCTGCTATCAAGACAACTACTAAAAATCTTATAACGCCTGATGCTGTGCCACCGCAATTAAAAAACGGCAAATATATTTATGGTGGCAGAGGCGATAAGCAATGGAAAAACGAAGACTTTACTGCTAACTTTAAATATAATTTTGATGCTGATAAATCGTTAAAATATACCTTTACTAAAGCAGAAAGCACCTATAAATATGGTACTCCGTGGTCAACCATTCAGGTAAATGGCAAGCCTGTTTTTTCCGGAAACATTGACCTTGGTAATGGTAAATTTATCGCTCCGTCTTTAAGCTCGTCTTATCTTGGCTATGACGGCAAAAAGGAATCGGATCTGCATACTTTGGCGTATAATGATGAGGCTAATAAATTCAATATTAATTTTGGTTATTTAAATATTAAACGCAATGGCTATAGCTCCCCCAGC
>CAVAHH010000321.1:0-2006 GCA_963588395.1 bacterium | reverse complement strand
TGCCGTCACCATTTTTCAACGTATACATATATACCTCCTGACTTTCACAGCAATGCTATATTTAGCATCACAGCTTTTACTTATAAGCAATTTTTAAATGTAATTTTATGCCAACTTAACTATATAGGCATATACTGTGATTAAAAACAAAGGACCGCCGCACGCCGTGCGACAGTCCCGTCTCTCAACTAATTCAGCTTGTAAGGTAATGGTGGGCCCAGTAGGGTTCGAACCTACGACCAGCCGGTTATGAGCCGGCGGCTCTACCACTGAGCTATAGGCCCATGCATGCTACCCAACAGTATTATTTTATAATAGGCACAGCCATTTGTCAACTATTATTCCAGAAAGTCCTTCAGCTTCTTGCTGCGGCTTGGATGACGCAGCTTGCGCAAGGCTTTGGCTTCAATCTGACGGATACGCTCACGCGTTACGCCAAAATGCTGGCCAACCTCCTCCAGCGTCCTGCTACGCCCGTCCTCCAGACCAAAGCGCAACTCCAGCACACGCTTTTCACGAATAGTGAGCGTTTCCAACACTTCCTCCAGCTGCTCACGCAGCAACGTAAACGAAGCAGCATCCGCAGGTGCAGGCGCGTCATGATCCTCAATAAAGTCACCCAGATGCGAATCCTCTTCCTCACCAATAGGCGTTTCCAGAGAAACCGGCTCCTGCGCAATCTTCATGATTTCACGCACGCGATCAACGGACGTATCCATTTCCTTGGCAATTTCTTCAGGTAGCGGCTCACGTCCCAACTCCTGCAAAAGCTGACGTGAAACACGTATCAGCTTATTGATGGTTTCAACCATATGCACAGGAATACGGATAGTGCGTGCCTGATCAGCAATCGCACGTGTGATTGCCTGGCGGATCCACCAAGTTGCATAAGTACTAAACTTAAAGCCCTTATTATAGTCAAACTTTTCCACAGCCTTAATCAAGCCAAGGTTACCTTCCTGGATAAGGTCCAAAAAGAGCATGCCTCGACCGACATAACGCTTGGCAATGCTGACAACCAAACGCAGGTTAGCCTCAGACAGGCATTTTTTCGCATCCTCACCCTGAGTACGCACCGCCTTCAAAAGTTTACTATAATCTTCATCAAAATTACAATATGCTTCAACGACAGCAGCATCTTTCTCGCGGCCGTCACCTAAGCGGGCCTTAACCTCATCTAATAGTGCCCTTAGCTGGTAAAGACTATGCTTATCCTCGTCCTCGGTCTTACGTTCAAGTACTGCAGATTCACATCCTGAAATCAAGCATTTTTGCTCTACCATAAGGCGTTGCAGGTGCAAACGCTCGTCCTTAGTAAATTCAAAAACCAAATCCTCATAATCTTCTACTTTATAGGGATTGCCTTCCTCCTGGCGCCGCTTGATCATAGACAACACCTTAAACACAGAACGCATCGTGGTTATATGCCATTCCTCGCTCATGTAAGCTTTTATCTTCTCGATCAGTTCGGCAGACGCTTCTCCTTCAACAAAAGCAGCCTCCTTAAGCTCAACCATCTTTCCACGCTGCAGACGTTCTGCCTGACGGCCCTTGTCCATGCGCTTGGCCAGCTTAACCTCGTCCTCACCTACAAGCAGCGGTACCCTACCTATCTCCTTAAGATACATCCGCACAGGATCATCTATGCTGATACCTTCAGGAACAGTCAGATTAGCCAGCTCAGCCTCATTGATTTCAGAATCCCCATTGTCATCATTATCGACCATGGGTAATACATCGTCATCGGACGAGCTGTCGTCAACCAACTCCAGGCCTTTGCGCGCAATAACCTCATAAATGTGCTCCACATCCTCAGGAGACACCTCCTCCAGGGAATTGGTGAGGTTAATTACATCGCTATAGGTGAGAACACCCTTATTAGCTTTACCCTTCTGAATAAGCTCATCGATTTGTTCCTGCGTTACTCTGCTATTAGCAGTCACGGTGTCCCCTCCTTCCATAATTTGCTTAGTTTCCATAGAGTTTTTTGATTTCATTCTTTATCC
>CAVAHH010000320.1:0-2009 GCA_963588395.1 bacterium | reverse complement strand
GGCTCCAGCACATTGTGACCACCCGTATTACTAAAGGAACCGCCGACAAAGACAACATCGCCTACAGCATAAATTCGTCCCAGCTCGCCGATTGTATCAATGATAAGCAGGGGATAGCTTTTACGCTCGCCACTTTCCTGCTGCATTTGCGACCTAAAGCCTGTTTCGTAGCCATAGTGGCTGGCAAGCTTAGCAATTTCATCAGCACGGGCAGTTTTACGCGGTGCAATAACCAGACGTGCGTCAGGATACAGCATACGGATGCCCTTAAAAGCTTCCAAAAGTATTTTTTCTTCACCTGGATGGGTGGATCCGGCAACAATTACCGGATAATCATCCTTTAATCCCAGCTCCATGCGATATCTTGCTAAATCCTCAGGTGTAACCTCAGCATAGGTCTGGTCAAATTTGGTATTGCCTGTAACAAAAATTTTGCTTCGATCCGCACCCAAATGTGCAATATAGTCTGCATCGATGCTGGATTGCATGCAAAAACGTGTCACGGTATTGAGCATATCATCCCAGATTCCATAAAGATATTTATAATTTTTAACGGACTTTTCGGAGATACGACCATTTACCATCATTACAGGGATGTGACGTTCACGGATAGCGCGCAAAAAGTTTGGCCACAGCTCTGTTTCTACCGGCATGAAAACGCCTGGATGGATGCGTTTGACCAAAGATTCGGCTACAAAGGGAAGGTCCAACGGGAAGTAGATAATAGCATCTGCCTCGGGAATAATCTGCTTAGCCATATTATAGCCGCCAACCGTAAATGCCGAAACCAAAACCGGTCGATCGGGCATTTCCTTGCGGATTTGCTTGACCAAAGGACTTGTCGCCACAATTTCGCCAACGGACGCACCATGAATCCAGATGCAGTCCTTGCGCATAACCTTAGTGATTTCCTTTTCATCTACACAGCCCAGACTCTGCTTAAAGCGCAGGCCAAAGCCTTTTTCAGTAAAGAGGCGATAGGTGTAGTAGGGGATGATAAAAACCACCAGCACTATTAAAATAAGAATGTTATAAAGTATATACATGCACTAACCTCTTTTCGCCTTACTTAGCTTCTTTACTGCGATACTGGATTTTATATAGATGCGCGTACAAGCCATCCAGAGCCATCAGCTCATCATGAGTTCCCTGCTCTACCAGCTGACCCTTTTCCAGCACCATTATCTTATCAGCATTTTTGATTGTCGAAAGCCTGTGGGCAATGACAAAGGAGGTACGGCCAATCATCAAACGGTCCAAGGCCTCCTGCACGACGCGCTCACTTTCAGTATCCAAAGCAGAGGTAGCTTCGTCCAGAATTAATATCTGTGGATTTTTTAATATTGCCCGGGCAATAGAAATACGCTGACGCTGACCGCCCGAAATATTCACGCCGCGGTCACCCAGCATTGTCTGATAGCCATTTGGCAAACCCATAATGAAGTTGTGAGCGTTGGCAGCCTTAGCAGCAGCCTCGACCTCCTCAGCCGTCGCATCCAAGCGACCGTAAAGAATATTATCGTACACAGTACCATTAAAGAGCACTGTTTCCTGCGGCACAATCCCCACCTGTTCACGCAGGGAATTAAGCGTCACCTTGCGGATATCCTGTCCGTCAATCAAGATCTCACCACTAGTTACATCATAAAAGCGTGGTAGCAGACTGGCAATAGTAGACTTGCCTGCACCGGAAGGACCGACGAAGGCAATCATTTCGCCAGGCTTAACATCAAATGAAATATCGTTTAAAACCTCATCACCGCTGTTGTAAGCAAAGGAAACATTTTCAAAACGCACATTACCCTTTACCGAAGGCAAAACCTTGGCATCAGGGGCATTTTTTATAATTTCAGGCAGATCCAATACGTCAAAGACACGCTGTGCTGCTGCTAATGCTTTTTGAATGTTACCGATAACACGGCTCAAACGCTTTATGGGATTAGAAATATTAACAGCATAGGTCAAAAACGCCACCAAAGAACCAGCGGTAATGCTGCCATTGATAACGC
>CAVAHH010000319.1:0-2028 GCA_963588395.1 bacterium | reverse complement strand
CAGTGTAATACCTGGGATAGCCATAATCAGGATCTGCGATATCCTCGATAAGCTCACTTGACGGATTAACGCCATTCCAGCGATCAAAAATAAGCAGGCCTGCAAAATCCCCAGGCATTACCCAGTCAAGCTGTAACGGCTGACTCAAATCCGTACCCTGATGCTTCACCAGCATAACGCCCAAAGCACCGCCATACAGACGCCCCCATTGCAGGCCACGCTTAATTTTATCAATCAGCTGGGTGCGACGCAATTCCAGGTTTAGCTTCTTTTCTATGCTTGGTTCAATACCGCTTGTTATCGTCAACCAGTTTTTCAGCATATCGGACGGAATAACGTCCACTATGCGGCGAATAATCCAGCTTTCACGATACAACGCATTCAAAGTATTAAAATCACGGGTCAGGCGCTGCAGGCTATATTGTGTGCTTTCTAAAAGGTTGGGTGTGCCGGTACCCAGACGGGCCAACACGTTCTGAAAAGCGTCCTGCACCTTCACCCTGCGTGCCACTGGCGGCGACGCAGCAGCAAGCGCCCTTGTTCGATGTTTAGACATTAGCAATCCTCCTCGGTCTTACTACAGTACTAACATAATAACGGACAGCGTCCGGAGCATGGTCTGCAACCTTTACAGGCTTTTCCTTGCCGCTGTTCTGTAATGCTTTATCATCCCACACGTAGGATGTCAGCTCTTTAATAGTGTGCTCCATGCTTTTGTGGAAATGGATGCGGCGGCGGGTCATGAGTGTGTTAACCTTGCGGATACCCTCGATGACGTTATTGTCGGCGTTGATGGTCTCCACGGTTTCCTTCGCATGCAGGCCACGGTTTCGCAGCTCAATCTTAAAGGATGCAGCGCTTGGGTCAATAACCACGTTGGTAGGCCACAGCTCCACACCACGCACAAACTCCAGTAAATCATCTGCATACTGACTGTTGTCCTTTTCGTACTTTCCATCCTCGCGGCTGTCCCAGTAATACTCACGGATAAACCACAGGTCATGCCCATCATCCAGCACATCAAGATACACCATAGGGTTAACCGTGCCATAGTCAATGGTAATGCTGCGGCGCATGATGTGTAGGTTTTTGAGCAGGTACTCCAGCTTATCATCATCAAAGACAAGCTCATCACTCCAGGCATTGCGGTAAATAGCACCGCTGGCCATAACCCATTCGCCCAGGATAAAGCGCTGGTAGAACACACCTGAATACGTCGTGCGGTAACGCTCACGCACTGCCTCAGACAGTGACGGATTATCATCCATAAGAAAATGCAGGTGCAGCAGGCGTTTCTCGTCTGCCTTCTCTATCCAATTCTTCAGGAACCAGTGCATAGGGCTGTCAGGGTTACAGTTAAACCATATCTTAGCACCCGTAACAGAGCAGCGGCCCGACGCCTGGTTGACAAACGATTCAGGCATGAGCGCCACCTCGTCGCAGAACAGGCCTGCCAATGTAACGCCCTGGATAAGGTCCTGTGACGATTCGTCACGGCCACCAAAAATGTAGAAGTAATTTATACGCTCGCCCCTGGCCACAACGATAAGGTTCTCGGTACGTGATTCCTCGACTTTATAGCCACGGACCAGCAGCACAGGCTTCAGCCATGTCCAGACGTTACGGCGGAAGCTGCCAACGGTCTTACCGCACATAGCAAAATTCTGGCCATCATAGCCGTCCATTGCCCAAATAATAAAGCTGACGGCCATCGCTACTGTTTTACCAGCACGGATAGAGCCGTCAGCTATAATGCCATTGTAATCGTGGAATGGACTATCATCGCACCACCACGTCAACAGCTGCATTTGCTTTTTACTAAAACTTTCAAAATGGATTACAGGCTTGATAATAGAACGGAGCTTCCCTATCATTTCCAGACCTCCCCGGCGCTGCGCTTGATAGCCTCGGTAAAGCCGTCATCCTCGTATTCGGAGTGCTCGTCGTTGTCCTTGGGTCTCATACCCATAGTGTCACGGTAAATTTCAAAAGCGTGCAAATTGCCACGCTTAGCCTTAAGCTTGAGCG
>CAVAHH010000318.1:0-2049 GCA_963588395.1 bacterium | reverse complement strand
CTCCAAGCCTCGTTGGTCGATGAGGTGGAAGAGCTTAGTAGAAAAGGTATCGCTGTCCGGCTCTGGAATAAATTCGGGCCAAGTGTCTTCTAACAGCAGTTCATCACTTTGCTCATTGCTGCTGCCTTTGCTGCCTAAGGTGGGAGCACAAAGGCAGCAGTAGCACTCTCGTATATCTATATAATTATCCTCCAGGTAAGCCTCTAAGGCAAGGCATAGTTTTGCATCTAACATAGGCAGGCTCCTTTCAGCGGTGTTTGCTTATAGTTTAGCAGATGTGGGTAAGAATGTATAGACTGAGGCAGGAAGCTGTTTTTTATGTCAAACTATTATATAAAGCAGTAAATATTGCAGGTGTTGCGTTGCGTTAGCTAGCAATGCTAAAATTAATATAAAACGATATGGGAGGATAGCGGCATGAACATTACAGGCTTGGACCATTTGGTTATTACAACGCAGAATATAGATAAATGCATCGCCTTTTACAATGGCCTTTTGGGACTGCGGCACGAGGTGAAGAACGGTAAGCATGCTTTTTATTTTGGCAGGCAAAAGATTAATATTCATACACGTCCTGCAGAGTTTTTGCCGGCAGCGGCACATCCAACATATGGTAGCCAGGACCTGTGTCTGCTGGCAGAGGGTGATATAGATGCAATTAAAGGCGAGATAGAAGCCAAAGGCTACCCGATTGAGGAGGGAGTAGTTCTGCGGCACGGCGCGCTTGGCGAAATGCACAGCATTTATCTGCGGGATGCAGATGGCAATTTGATAGAGATTGCCGTGTATGGATGATATCGTTTGGTTAGGCGAGGGATAGGTTATGTAATGCCGACTTGATAAGCTTTGCCTATAGTATTGCAGTCCATGTTTTCTTCTCAAGACTTATGCTAGAGTAGAACGGCGTAAAGAATATCTGTATCAAATTGACCAGTATAATTAGCTATGATATAATCTTTGTAAAAGTTTGTATTGAATATGCTGGAGGCGAAATATGTACAGCTTAAATAGTAGTAATGCTCCAACGAAAATTGAAAGTACAACATTTGCTGATCTGAACCTCAAAGAGAAAAATATAGAGGAAATGCTGAGAGTAAATCTTGGTATGTTGTTTGATGATGGCGATGATGAAACCATGTTGATAGTCGGGCAACAGGTTCAAACAGAGGCAAAGACAAGAAGCGATTTAACCGCCATTGACAAAGATGGGAATATTGTGCTTATTGAAATTAAGCGTGACAAGGATGATATCATTAAACGCTTAGAAGCAGTAGAATTTCAAGCTGTTCGTTATGCTGCGGCATATGCTTCGATTGAAACTCCTGATGATTTGATAAGGGAAGTATATTCTGGCTATGTAGAAAAGCATAAGGATGAATTTGCAGATCATTTAACTTCTACGGAAATAGCTCAACGAAAGCTTGATGAATTTATTAAGAATAATCAAATCACAAGCTTCAATAAATTGCAAAGAATAATGATAGTGGCCTCTGGCTTTGATGATGATTCACTTTCTGCTATAGCATGGTTAAATAGCAACAATGTGGATATTAGTTGCTACCAAATTTGTCCCTATAAGTACAAAGATGATATCATCATTACTTTTGATAAAATACTGCCGTTAAAAGAGTATAAGGATTTTTTCTTGGCCATCAATGGTAATGGAGTTAAGGATAAAAACCCAGCTTCGAAAAAAACTCAACTACCTAAAATAGCTTCTATGTTAAGGTGGGGCGTTATCAACGCCGGTGATATACTAGTAGCAAAAAATAGCGCTGAAGAAGCTGAATTGCTGGCTGATGGAAATGTAAAGCTGGCGAGCGGGACGACATGTTCTATTAATCAGTGGTTAATAAAAGTCTATGGATGGAGTACAGTACAGACCTATGTGTACGCCATTGATAAAAGAAGTGGAAAATCTTTAGCGGAGATCCGGGAAGAGTATATGGAGCAACATGAAGATGCTGAATAGACAATTGTTGGCTATGATGGATGCAATGAATCCTAATGTGCCCCATGGTAATGAAATTTTTGTGGATGCTAGATGAC
>CAVAHH010000317.1:0-2094 GCA_963588395.1 bacterium | reverse complement strand
AGGTAATCTGCACGCAAAAATTGGCGGCGCCTTGATTTTGCCGTATTTCCAATTCCCTCCGGCACCTACGGAAGAAGAAAGCGAAATGCAGGCTAAGGTGGCTGACTTTATGCTTAACACTAAATCAGCCTTAAAATATTATGATGAAAACGGTCTGCTGGGCAGTGTGTTTACTAAAATCTATCTGATGGGAGATAATGATTTAACCTCCATGAAGGAGTTCAGTCTTGGTTCGAACTCGCAGAAAAATGATGCACACTTTATTGAGCTGTATGCCGCTTTGGCCGCCTTTGATTTCTTTAATAAGGCGGACTTTGATGATAAAGCAGATACTCCGATGATAGCACGCGGTGACGACACGGAAGAAACGATTGATAAAATTACCTGGGATGATATCCCTAATGTTTGTACCTCCGGTAACGTAAAGGATAAGCTGGCAGCGTATGCAAGATTTTTGTATGCGTATAGAAATTGTATTTTATTAAGCCTGGAAAAATGTGCGGCAGCAGAAAGTGAAAAGAGAAGTGTTGCCTGGTACAAGGATTTGGTAGAAAAAGCAGGTAGAATTGACGTTTATAATGATAGGTATGTTATGGAATCCTTTAGGGCTTTAGGGGATTATGCCGAAAAATTCTTTTCCTGGTGGCAGCAGGTTATCCAAGGTAACGACAAGCGCAATGTTGAGCTGCTCAATAAACAGCTTTTGAATGCCAATATCTGGCAAAATGATACTAAGCTGGATATTTATCAGGTTGTACTGCCTGTTACAGAACGCAAGGACAAGCTGACCTATAAGGCATTTTGGAATGGCTTGTGCAAACATACCAGCAAGCTGAAATCAACAAATGATAGCGGCTCAGAAATTCTGATGCGTGCTGCTTATGAACTTTGTAAACAATAAAGGAGAGCTTGTTTATGTCGACACCTTTACTTCCTAGATTAAACGAGGAAAATAAGATTGCCATCACCAAAAGAGGTGAATGGATATCTGATACACAAAATACGTTAAAAAATCTTGTTACCGATCTTAAGGTAACGACCGATTTTAAATCTAATATTACCTCTATCCCGGATTTGTGGGCCCGTCCCGCCATGTATGAAATGGTGCTGTTTGATGAAAAGCATCATCTGCATCAAAAGTATGTAGCAGAATGGCGCGGAATTTTGGCTATGCTGGCATTTCGCGAGCTGCGCAATCTGAAGAATATTAAACGTGAAGAAATTCTTATTCCCGAAAAAGCTAAATTAGCTGAAGATGCTCCCAGCTTTTTAAAGGTTTTAGCTGGATTGTTGCCCGAAGAATACAAGGAGTATCCGGATAATACCATTGAAAGTGGTTACAAAATTCAAATATTAACTTATAGTGAAAGTCCGTTGGCAGTTATCTGGCCAACTATTTTGGTGTGTCCGGCTGTTGGCTTGGATAGTGTCATCAGCTCTGTAAGCTGGTGGGGCTTTGATGGAATAAATGATCCCATTCCCAGCTTGAGTGATCAGGAAAAGTCCTTGCTGTCAAAATGGTTAGATGGCATTAAAGAGGTTTTGCCTACTAATGCCAAATGCAATAAGCTCATAAAGCTGATCAGTGAGTTCCAAAAGGATTTGGGCAGTAAGGAACAGGCTAATAATTATGGCTTGGGTACGGGTCTTAATATTACCGGCTTTTGCAGGATGATTGACAAACCTATTAGATGTAGCATTGACGAAAAGCAGTTTTTAGAGGCTTCTAATGTTATGCTTATCAATAGACGTAATCAGGAAGCAAAAAAATTGCTGGTTATGACAACTGATATGCATAAGCAATGGAACAGGGCTGCTAGTGATATTATCATAGCCGGCAATATTAATTTAGATGCTGCGCTTCCCTTTGGCGGCTATCTTCCCAATAAAAATAAGCTTAATGATATTGATCTTAGTCAATACAATGCAGAGCTGCGCATGGGGGAGGATTTCTTTACCGATAAGATTTGCCTGATTGCGTCGGAGGTTAGGCTGTTCCCTAATGCGTTTGATAAGTCTACCGGGCCTTTAAACTATAAGGGCGCTTTTTATAATTTTGTATTGCCGGTAAAAAGAGAATTGTTGGATTATGTT
>CAVAHH010000316.1:0-2100 GCA_963588395.1 bacterium | reverse complement strand
GCATTACCCCTGCGGCACCATAGAATTTCATCACCAGCTGAGCAACTTCATCCGCCTCACCACCAAACGGGCAGTACCCGAAAGCAGACTGCTGCATATAGGTGAGCTGACGATTTTCCTCAATAACAATCAGGTCATGTTGCGTGACGAATTTCTTCCCCTCACAACCACTGAATACAAGCTGCTCATCATATTGGCCAACAACCTCAACCAAATCGTCAGCACCGAAAAGCTGTACAACGAGCTTTATTCCAACAGTGAATTAAAATATACCAGCCGCGCGGTCAACATGCACATCAGCAACCTGCGTCACAAACTGCACATAGAGGAATTTGCGCTTCTGCGCCTGGAAACCGTGCGTGGCAAGGGATATGCGCTGTATTATAACAGCGGGGATGATGACGGAGGTAATAAAAATGGATAAAGCAATGCTTGCAGTCAAAGCAATGCAGCTTGCGCAGCAAATGCTAGAGGAGATGCTGGTGACACAGGACATAGACAATATACGCGCTCACCTGGCTCCTAGGGGTGCCAGTTGGATTGGCAGAAGTAAAAACGCATTTGTACCGGACAGCACTACCTTTGTAAAAAGCTATCAGCACAAATACCCCCGGCCTTTGCCTGCCAGCGTTATGGAGCAGGTTCAATGGCAGCAGCTATATGCTGATGATGAGATTTGTATTATTTACTGCCAGCTTGACATACCTGCATCCGATGACGACAACGAGCCTGACTGCTCGCGCTTCACCTTCACGTTTACAGCTGATGACGACGACGTGCATCTCCTTAACCTGCACAGCTCTCTCGCCTGGAAGTTTATACAGGATGAAGAGGTGTATCCTCACCAATACGCAACGTTATTTTTTAAGCAGCTGGAGGCACAGCAGGAGACCAGCAGTCTGCCGGCCTTTGTCGCCGCCAACTCTCCTAATGGTATGAAGCTGTGCAAAATAGAACAACGCTTCCCTGCAGTTTACGTAAACAAAACCCTTTGCACCCTGGCTGGCTACAGTAGCATGACCGAAATGCTACAGGCAACACACGGCCAGCTTGACAAAATGGTTTATTCTCAGGACATTGCCAAGGTGACGCAGGCCATGCTCAGCCACCAAAGCGGCACTCCCTACAACATCAACTACCGCCTGCTACATAAGCGTGGCACCATCGTCTGGGTGCTGGAGCGTGGGCAGTACATAGTTGATGAGCTGACAGGCAACGAATTTTACATCTGCGCAATCATTCCCCTGGCACTAGAGCAGAACGACTTCAGCTATGGCACCTTAGTTGACAGCGAAGCCATCACCAGACATAAAATACCTATAGATCTGTTTATGAAGATGGCGCTTGATATCGTCAGCAGCAATCATCCCCAAACCAGCATAGATAAATTGCTACAGCTGGCACGCGAGGTGCTGCAGACCGACGGTATGGTGATATATGACCTGCATAGCAGAAAGGACAAGCTGCTGCTAACCGCCCAATGCACAGCAGCAAGTGCCAAGCCTATTGCAGCTACGCAGGACTTCACACGTACGGAAATACTGGAGCTGTTTGACGACGCAGGCTGCAGCAAATGCAGCGATACCAGCTATCTGCCAGGGCATTACAGACATGCCGCTGAGGCTTCAGGTATAACATCCATGCTGTCTTATCCAATCTACATCAAAGGCGAGCCCGCCTACATTGTAGCGGCCTATTACTCCGGCAGACACTATTCCTGGTCAGAAAACGAGCAGGAAATTTTGCAGCAGCTGGCAAAAATCTTTAGCTTCCTTTTCAGAAACTGCTAATAAACAAGTCGGTAGCTATTTATCTTATTTCTATACTTTTGCTTGACTTTTCTTTTGTAAAAGAGTATAATGGATTTTGTATTCGGGGTGTAGCGCAGTTTGGTAGCGCACCTGCCTTGGGAGCAGGGTGTCGCAGGTTCGAATCCTGCCACTCCGACCACTTTTTGCGGGTGTAGTTTAGTGGTAAAACCTCAGCCTTCCAAGCTGATGTTGTGGGTTCGATTCCCATCGCCCGCTCCAATTTTATACGGTCCAGTAGCTCAGTTGGATAGAGCAACGGCCTTCTAAGCCGTGGGTCGGGGGTTCGAAT
>CAVAHH010000315.1:0-2109 GCA_963588395.1 bacterium | reverse complement strand
ACTGGACAAGGGAGCGTCAATCAATGACGCACTGGTGCACACACTGCTGGCGCTGATGACAGTAGTAGAGGATAGCAACGTTATCTGGCGCACCGATTACGAAACTTTGTTAGAAGTGCAGAGAATTGCACGTGACATCCTGCAAAAGGGTAGTGTCTTTACCGAAGCTGGCAGGGTGGCTATTGCCGAAACCGAGAGGTACTTCTTACAAAGGCGCATTAGTCCGGGAGGCAGCGCAGATCTGCTTTCCATAACAATAACTTTATATTTGCTAGCACATAAGGAGTTTCCCCACGATATATTTTAGGGACATGATATATCAGGAAAATCCTTGACATACAAATGCTTAGCACGATGATGCTAATACTCCTCCATTTAGCACGCAAGGTACGGTAGGGACAGCCGTGCCTTGTTGTGCGTTCTGAAAGAAGGTATAAATTTATGCTTAGTTTTGTTTTGCAGGCACTAGATGGCATTTTTACCATTGTGTTTGTTGTTGGTATCGGTTATGTTTTGAGTAAAAAAGGTTGGTTTGACGACAAAAGCAGCGCGCTGATTGCCAAGCTGGTTACCACGGTTTCGCTGCCATTATATATGATTACCAGCTTAACGAAGAATTTTACGGCACAAAAGCTACTGGAGCTGGCACCAGATATGCTGCTACCTGTATGCTCCATGCTGCTGGCTATGATTGTCGGTAAGCTGGCAGTGCGTTTGTTTAACGTGCGCCCGGGCAGACGTGGTGTGTTTGTCACCAATTTTTTTATTGCTAATACGATGTTTATCGGTTTGCCGGTTAATCTGGCGCTTTTTGGCGATGAAAGTATTCCGTCGGTTATGCTATACTACATGGTAAACCTGACCTTCTTCTGGACACTAGGTGTACAGAACATCGTAGCTGACGTGGAAGGATCTGGTAGCAGCCTGTTTTCCATACAGGTGCTCAAAAAGCTGTGGTCGCCACCCTTGATGGGCTTTGTGGCTGCTATTGTGCTTATTCTGATTGGTCTGCCTCTGCCTAAATTTCTGATGCGTGGCTTCCAGTACGTGGGTAATTTGACAACTCCTTTGTCCTTGGTTTTCATTGGTATAGAAATCAGTAAGATTAAGCTGAGCGACTTTAACTTTGAAAAGGATATCTGGGGCGGCCTTTTCGGACGTTTTATCGTCTGTCCACTGTGCGTGCTGTGCCTAGTGCCATTTATCAACGTATCGCCGATTTCCGTAAAGGTATTTGCTATGCAGGCTGCAATGCCTGCTATGACGCAGATGGCCATCGTCTGCAAGCAGTATGGCGGTGACAGCCAATTCGCGGCAGCGCTGTCATTCATCACGATTATCGGCGGCTTATTGATGATTCCGGTGTATATGACGGTTGTCAACATGTACTTCTAAATTCAGACTTGCGCAAGCACGTCATCTGCTTTGTATAACTATAATCATTATTTTCAGAAAGGCGGTTTTTTCATGAATCCAGAACAAGTAATCCGTAAAATGTGGAGCAGCAATGCTTTTATGAACGTCCTGAAGATTGAAATCAAGGAGGTGCATTGCGGCGGTGCTACGCTGGTTATGCCTATTGATTTTGATATTCACACCAATCATTGGTTGGGTGTGCATGGCGGTGCGATGGCAGCCCTGGCTGACTGCGTAACAGGTATCACCTGCGCTTCAGTGGGCAAAATTTGCACCACGCTGAATATGAATATTGATTATATCAGCAATGTGCGTGGCTTAGGTGCACTGACCGTGGCCAGCAAAATTGTACACAAGGGGCAGTCAACTATTAACATTGTTTCGCAAATTACCGATGATAGCGGTAACCTTATCTGCAACGTAAGCTACATTATGTTTGTCATGGACAAGCTGAGTGAAGTGCCTGAACAGTGGTAAGAAGATAAAAATAAAGGACTATTACGCTTATCCTTTAGTAGGAGGCTGCGTAATAGTCCTTTTAAATTTTCTTACCTATATTTATTAGTATGCTTTTTGCGGGTATGCTGCTCGCGGTAATCGGCCTGAACCTGGTATACTTGATAAATGTACAGCGCGCACAGCGGCAGGGCGATGATAAGTCCTAACCATCTGTTGTCAAAAAAGTAGCTGCCT
>CAVAHH010000314.1:1470-2144 GCA_963588395.1 bacterium | reverse complement strand
CAAACTTGCGTTGCAGAGCCTTGATTTCAAAGCGCATTTCCTCGCGCAAATTAGCATCCAAATTGCTCAATGGCTCGTCCAAAAGCATTACGGATGGGTCAGCAACAAGGGCACGCGCCAAGGCAACACGCTGCTGCTGGCCACCACTCAGCTCGGAGGGCAGACGTTTTTCCAAACCCTTCATGCCTACAACCTCTACCATATCCATAACGAGCCTGTCAATTTCATCTTTAGAGCGCTTTTCCATTTTGAGCGGATAGGCGATGTTTTCATAAACAGTCATATGCGGCCATACTGCGTAGTCCTGAAACACGATGCCCAAACCACGGCGCTCAGGCGGAATGTATTCGCCACTGGCGCTGTCGGCTACAACGGTGTCATCAATGCTGATTTTGCCGCTATCAGGAACCTCGTGACCGGCAATAAGACGGATGAGGACAGTTTTGCCGCAACCGGAGGGACCAAGCAGGGTAAAGCATTCGCCCTTTTTGATTCCCAGGTTGAGATCTTGCAGAACCTGGTGCTTGGCATAGCCCTTGGCGACATTTTCTACTTTAATAATGTCTTCCATCTAAATAAAACTCCTTTGTGTTAAAAAAGTGGCGGTACAGGGCAAACCTGTGCCGCCATTGTTGACTTACTAAATTTGACTGGATTTGCCTGAAGCTTATTTC
>CAVAHH010000314.1:0-1460 GCA_963588395.1 bacterium | reverse complement strand
GATATCAGAGAATTTCTTAATGGTATCCTCTTTGGTCTTTACAGCTTCTTTGTAGTCAATCTTGATGGATTTTTCCAGAGCAGCTTTAGGAGCAGGCAGGTTGAACTTAGCAGGGATTTCTACGTCCTCGCGTACGGGAATAGTACCTTGCTGTGCAACCAGGGTTTGAGCTTCCTTGCTCAGCAGATAATCAACAAATTTTTTAGCAGGATCCAGCTTGGTGGTGCCTTTGAAAATAGCAACCGGGCTGGGAACTACCAAAAGCTCGGGCGGATAGCACATTTGAATGTGTGCGCCTTTAGCGATTTTAGCATTGGTGATATAGTCAACTGCCAAGGATGCGCAAAGCTCGCCGGATGCAGTATCATCGATTACCTGGCCGGAGCCCTTGCCGATGCGGCCGCCGTTAGCCTTTACGTCCTCAAAGAACTTCCAGCCGAACTGCTTTTCCAGCAGGGCAACGCTCATATAAGAGGTGCCGGACAGAGCCGGGTTAGCGATACCAAAGCCATTTTTAAATTCCGGCTTCATCAGGTCAGACCACTGGGTAGGAGCGGTTTTGATTTTGTCGGTGTTTACGATGATACCAAGGGTACCAAGACGTGCTGCATGGAAGGAGCCGTCATAATCAGTAAACGGGTTAACAGTTTCTTTCAGTACGGGGCTTTCGTATTTTTCCAAAATGCCCTCGTCCTTCATTTTATAGAAATCGGGAACCTCGCTGGTCCAGATAACGTCTGCCAAAATCTTGCCGCTTTGGCGTTCTGCGGCGATCTTCGCCATCAGCTTGCCTGCGCCTGCAGATTGGTAATCAACGTCGATATCGGGATATTTTTTCTTGAACCCATCAACGATACCTTTAATCAGAGATTCCTTCATAGAGGTATAAATGATAAGCTTCTTTCCGTCGTTAGCGGGAGCAGCTTTCTTTTCGCCGCCGCCACCACCGCAACCAGCTGCCAGCATAGTTACGAGCATTACGAGCAGGAGTGCCCATAGACTAGTTTTCTTTGCCATTGATAAAACCTCCTCGAGTATACCGCTAAAAGTCACAGCGGTTGTTGCTGTTATGCAACTGGGACACCTTTTGTCCAAGCGTTACATAACAATACTTTACTTAAATTTAACATAAAATTCACCAAACTGCAAGACGATTTCTGTATTTTGTGTAGTTTTTTTACTTAAGTAAGCGGCAAAGTAGCGTACTCTATTCAAACAAAATATCTTATAATTGAAGAGATTTGCTCATAAATATTTTATATAGATAATAAAAGTGCTGACAGGTTGCCTGCCAGCACGAAGGTAAAATTTCACATAATAGGAGTAACGTTGATGGCCATCGGACCATTTTTGCCACGGGTAAGGTGATAGGAAACACGTTGACCAGGTTCTAATGCGCGAAATCCCGAAGACCTAATGGAAGAAAAGTGTACAAAGATATCCTGCCCGTTGCCACGGTC
>CAVAHH010000313.1:0-2147 GCA_963588395.1 bacterium | reverse complement strand
GGATGGCGCATATCAGCGGTGCATCTGTGAGAAGTATCCGCTGGCTGAGGGTGATGACCCATGGGCTACTAGCAAGCCTGACGGCATCGAAGAAGGAACCACAAAATGCAGGTATAGAAAACTTCGCTAAAAGACTTACATTAATCTTCTTTCAGATATGTCCTGTTTGCGGGCAGTATGAATTTATGAGACGCAGTGCAGAGCTGCATGATTGTTGCTTTTTGCCATGCAAGGTATGCGGCTGGGTTGATGACAGCCTTTTAGAAGTTGAACCGGATTTTGATGGAGGCGAGTTAGGCATTTCTCTTAACCAGGCCCGTGCTGCGTGGAAGGCAAAACAAAAGCAAAAACGATAGTTAAACCATTAAACCGCTTGCTTAGCGCAGGCGGTTTTTTTGTACCCAAGATTAGCTTTCATGGTTTTTCCCTTTTGGATTATTACGCCTTTTGCTGTTGTATAAAGATTGCATAACAGCAATAATTCGAAAATAAATTCATAAAATAGCAGACGTGTACGTAAAATAGTGTTATAATAAACATATACATCAAATAAAAGGAGCGAAGCCAATGCAACGCACGTACATAGCTATAGATTTAAAGTCTTTTTACGCATCAGTGGAATGTCGTGAGCGCGGTCTGGACCCGCTGGATACTAATTTGGTAGTTGCAGACGAACGAAGAACAGATAAAACTATCTGCTTGGCAGTTACGCCCTCGCTCAAAAGCTATGGCTTGGGCGGACGTTGCCGTTTGTTTGAGGTTAGGCAGCGTGTGCGTGAGGTAAATGCCGCCCGTAGCTTTGCTGCTCCTGGCAAACGCCTTGAGGGGGCGTCCTGCTTTAAGAGTGAGCTGCAGCTGCGGCCGCAGCTGGCACTGGATTTTATTATCGCACCGCCACGTATGGCACATTATATGGAATACAGCACGCGTATTTATGAAATTTACCTGCGCTATGTGGCACCTGAGGATATTATTGTCTATTCTATAGACGAGGTGTTTATTGACGTTACCCGTTATGATAAAATTTACGGCCTGGCGCCGCGGGAGCTGGCTATGCGTATGATTTTGGATGTGCTGGCAGAAACCGGCATTACCGCCACAGCAGGGATCGGTACGAATTTATTTTTGGCAAAGGTGGCGATGGATGTGCGTGCTAAGCATTTAGCAGCAGATAAAAATGGCGTGCGTATTGCTGCTTTGGATGAAGCAAGCTTTAGACGCGAGCTGTGGCAGCACAGGCCGTTGACGGATTTTTGGCGTATCGGACGCGGTTATGCACGCAGGCTGGAGGCTATAGGCTTGTACACCTTGGGTGATGTGGCCCGCTGCTCGCTGGTGAACGAGGATCTGCTTTACAGGCTGTTTGGCAAAAATGCCGAGCTTTTAATTGACCATGCCTGGGGCTGGGAGCCTTGTACGGTTGAGGCGGTGAAGGCCTACAGACCATCGGAACGCAGTCTGTGCTCGGGACAGGTGCTGCATAAGCCTTATACTGCAGCTAAGGCCAGATTGGTGCTGCAGGAAATGGCTGACGCTTTGGCACTGGATTTGGTAGATAAAAATCTGCAGACGGATCAACTGGTGCTGACAGTGGGATATGATATAGATAATTTGCGTGCCGGTAGCAGCTATAGGGGCGTAGTGACAATGGACCGCTATGGTCGCGCAGTGCCACAGCATGCGCACGGAACGATAAATTTGTCAGAACACACTGCGTCTGCCAGGCTGATTGTGAAGGCAGCCTGCGAGCTGTATGGCCGCATTACGGACGGAGCTCTTTGGGTGCGTCGTTTGACGCTGGTGGCCAACCACGTACTGCCTGTGCAAAGTACGCTGCAGTGCGTGCAGCAGGATTTGTTTAGTGATACGCAGGAAGCGGAGCAGGTAAAAATGCAGCGTGAGCACAGTCTGCAGCTGGCGGAGCTGCGGATAAAGAAACGCTTTGGTAAGAAGGCTATATTAAAGGGAATGAATCTTTTGGAGGGCGCGACTGCCAGGGAGCGCAACGGACAGATTGGAGGACATAAGGCATGAAGGAGGACTATAGTGATATCATCGATTTACCGCATCCGGTATCACAAAAGCACCCGCAAATGAGCATGGCAGAGCGGGCAGCGCAATTTTCGCCCTTTGCTGCGCTCACAGGT
>CAVAHH010000312.1:0-2166 GCA_963588395.1 bacterium | reverse complement strand
CTGTACGCCAGGTTGTCAGGACCGCAGCTGAGGTTATGCAGGTTGCTGCTGACCTGAATGCCGCTCCCCTTAGTAATGACAATTTCATCGCACAGACCAACGCTTTGCATAATCATGCTAACCTCGTGGTAGCCGTCATCGCGCTTACCGATGATATCCAGACCCAAATTTATTTTGGCATATGCCGTTTCCTTTACTTGCTTAACCATTTTTGTTCACCTGCCTAATCTTGTATACAGTATTATTTTATACTTCTTGGGCCTTCATAGCAAGATTTTTTTTCGAACGTTCGGGAAAAGATTTGCTGAAATTATTTGTATATTGCCTTTGCTGTATAAAATGTTACAATATAGAGGGAGTAATTAGCTTGTAAAGGAGAAGATCATGAACCCAACAATAAAGAAGAAGCTTTATCATTATTTTATGGTAACCTTAGCCTGTGCCATCATGGGTATTGCCATGAATACCTTTTATATGCCCAACAAAATGCTTAGTGGCGGCGTCGGCGGTGTGGCGGTATTAGTTTACTACATTGCCGGTCTGCCTATGGGTGCCACTAGCCTTATCTGTAATATACCGCTGTTTTTCCTTGCTTATAAGTATATGGATAGGGAATATTGCATCAGCACGCTTTATGGTATTATTGTTTTTTCTGCTTCACTGGATTTTTTTCATTTTCTTTCTGCATATACCGTTGTACATGACAAGCTTTTGGCGTGTATTGCCGGTGGCGTACTGTATGGCATAGGTGCTTCCTGTATGTACCGCGTGGGCGGCTCCAGCGGCGGTACGGATATTGTCGGTGCCATTATTCAAAAGCATTATTCCATTCCTATCAGTACTACGGGCTTTGCCTTTAATATCTGCCTGCTTCTGGCCAGTGTATCGTTCTTCGGCATTGAGCCCGTGCTGTATACGTTGCTGACCTTTTTTATCATGAGCAAAACCTGCAACGCTTTTATCACAGGCTTTGATTATAAAAAGAAGGTTATTATCATTAGTGAGCATTACGAGGAGATCGCTGAAGCGATTATTAAGGTTGTGGGACGTGGCGTTACCTATATCAGCGGCGAGGGCTGCTTTACGCATCAGCATCGTGAGCTGGTTTTTGTGGTTATTAAGCTGACGCAGCTGGCTAAGGTGCGCTCTATTGTACGTGAAATTGATTCTAACGCTTTTATGATCATTAGTGACGTTAACGATGTTTTTGGCCGCGGCTTTACGCTCAAGCCTTCAGGACCCAACTTTCCGCGTCCCAAGTTTCCGGAGCAGAGCGAAAAACACTAAACTGTATATTGCATGTTGCCCTAGCCCGATTATGGGTTAGGGCGTTTTTATAGATGCATTCGTTGCATATAGTAATTGGGTTTATGGAAAGCCTGGCATAGTGCTGCTTTAAAAGCTTTAAGATTACGATAAGCTTATACAAGAAAATATAACGATGTAATTATTCTTGGACAGATTTTGGCTATGTATTATTGTATAATTGTAATGAGATTTGTTGAGCTTTTGTTAAAATGATGCTTTTATGCAGATAGGCTTATTGCTGGTAGAGGTGGGAAGAATGTCTTTTGAAAAATTGACCTGTAAAAACTGTGGTAGTAATGATTTTCACCGTGAGGACGATTGCTACGTTTGCAATCATTGTGGTACTAAGCATTTTCTGACGAATGATGATACCTATAATATTTATAATTTTAACTATGAAGCCGACTATAAATTTGATGTACCTGATTTTTCGGTACAACCAGCTGATGATCTGCCAGAGAAAAAGCCTGATTGGGGCTGTTTGCTGCCATTAATTATTTTTGTTTTGGCGATTGGTAGCTGTATGTTTATGGGTGGTGAGCCAAAGGTTTCTGACAGCAGTTATAAACGCGACAGCAGTATTACAGATATGGCTCTCTTACAAAAGGCAGGACATCCGTGTTTGCTTTCTACTGGTCAGTCTGTAATAGAATTTTATGAAGGCTATGGTAATATTGTAAATTTGGACAAGGAGTACACTAATGAGACGATATTACAAGTTGCGACATATACGAGGGATTTAACAAATGCCTCGTGGCTGGCTGCTGCAAGTGACGCGGCTTCTGGGGGAGCATCATCGCAAAAGATAATACATAATATTGAGATTTATTTTTCCAACATGAAGAGTAAGCCTAATGT
>CAVAHH010000311.1:0-2192 GCA_963588395.1 bacterium | reverse complement strand
GTTTGACGGTCCAAGCGATGGCAGTTGCACAGTGTATGTCGGAGTATCAGAAAACAAAACTTACTCACTTTGGTTTTATCATTTGAATATCGATGTACTGAAATTTACCATTTCCTACTCTGCTTCTATCAACAGACAAACGCCTACTGTTACTGACTACTAGAAATGTAATGCTTGCAAATTCTTTCAAGGAGGTGTAACTTGTTCACAAGGTATTTATTGCTGGCTGTCCGTGCTTTGGACGAGAAATTAATCAGTCCGTTAAGGTGTGCTGCTGATATTATTATAGACTATGATCCAGACCAACCTAGAGGGCAGCCTGGTAATGCAGGGCAGTTTACAAAGGTTGTTAGTGAACATGGTGGTAACAACACTGGCAATAAGAACTTGAAAAATATACCAAAGCATGTTAGAATATCAGCGACAGGAGCAAATAAGGTGTATGTTCGTGGCTTTATCAATGAAGCAGCTGCACTACATCATTGGGGTGGCGGTGGGGCGCATGACCATTCTGCTCAATATGCAAAAGATGGTATTACAACTTTTGAGCAATACGTTGAAAGAGCATGTGATTTGCTGGAAATGAAGTGCTCGCTTGGCGGCATTCGTGGCTATAAAACAAAAATGGGCTATATTTGCCGATATGATCCTGTTACAAATGACTTTACAATAGGTCATCCGCTTATTGGTATATTGACAATGTTTAAACCAGACGATGGTGCGAAGTATTTTGAGAAGAACAAAAAGAAAGAAGGCAGGTAGTGTGGATAAACATCTTTGCCCTGTTTGCAAAAAATATGAATTTTCATGGATAAATAGCTATGAAATTTGCCCAATTTGTGATTGGCAGGATGACGCCTACCAAGAAGAATATCCAGATGCTAAAGGTTGTGCTAATAATTGGTCTCTTAACCAAGCGCGTGCCGCATGGAAAGCAAAACAAAAACAATAATTAAACCATTAAACCGCTTGCATTGCAGGCGGTTTTTTCATGTTCAAATTTAGGAGGTATTAAATTGGATTTTATGGCTTTACGTTATGCTGCTGTGAATGCAGCGCACACTCTGTATCAAGGCTTTAGCTACAAATCTGTTATGGCTGCCATTCTGGCGGTGCTGCTGCACAAGCACGCAGTGTTGTTTTTTGCGTTTACGGCGTTGGTGTTTTTGGACTGCTTCACCCGCTGGATGAGCCTGTCTTACAAGCGCCTGCAAAACACAGGGCTGCTGCAGCCGTCAGTTTTGCAAATTATTATAGGCATTAAGGCCGCCCGCTCCGAGGGACTTATCTCCAGCGAGGTAATGAAGCATCGTTTTGTGGGCAAGATTGTAGTATATATTTTATGTGTTCTGGCGGCTGTGCTGGTTGACATCGCTATGCTGGCGCTGCATCAGCCTGCATGGGCAGTGCCGCTGGTGGCTGGCTACCTGGTTGTTACAGAGCTGCTCAGTATCTGCGAGAATCTGAACGATGCAGGTATAGAAGCGGTCGCAGGCCTTATTGAAGCTATCAAAAGGAAGAAGGCGTAATTATGTTAACCGAGCATTTTTCGGAATCTGAATTTGCCTGCCGTTGTTGTGGGCAGCTGCCTACTGCCGGCATAAGCATGGCGCTGCTGTTGGGGCTGGAACGTCTGCGGGCCCGCATTAATCAGCCTATTTATATTTCCAGCGGCTACCGCTGCCCAAGCCATAACCATGCTGTTGGCGGTGTGTGGAACAGCCAGCATGTACGTGGTACTGCTGCTGATATCTACGTTGATGATATGAGCGTGCGCGAGCTGGCGCGCATCTGCAAGCAGATTTTTGATGCCGTGGGAACATACGAGTCTCAGGGCTTTGTGCATGTGGACATGCGCGAGGGCGGAGCCGTGCCGGGATATTACCTTTGGGAGGGCTGACATGTGGTTAAAAACATTTTGTGTCGCTATGTAGGGAATGTAAGATAAAGAGAGGTTTTTAATCATGGTTAAAATTAAGGTTTTTGTTACCGACAGACGATTTTTGACTGGCCTTGTCTTGGGCTTTACGCTGGGAGCATTGCACCATTATTTTGGCTTGTAAGACGTAAAAACACACGCACAGAAACGGCTTTAGAACGACTTTAGAAATGCCTTGCTTTGGATTTATCACGTAGTCTGCTAAAGTCGCTCAAAAGCTAAATCTGAGCGTGTACGGCGATTTATGTATTTA
>CAVAHH010000310.1:0-2202 GCA_963588395.1 bacterium | reverse complement strand
GGAATCTGCACATATTCAATTTAGTGCTGGCGTAGATTATACCCTAAACAAATTCTCTAGCAACTTGAATTGCTTGGTATTAACAGATAGAGAAGCAAGTAGCTATAAGTATAATGGAAGCACAGGATATGACCATGATTTGAAAAACAGATTCTTAATTAATGCTGCGTTTACGTATAGTCCTACGGATAATCAGTCTGTTATTTTGAATTTACGAAACCTTCTAGATAGAAGAGAGCCTGTAAGTTCATATGAATATTATGATCTTCCCTTCAACTGGACTTTAACCTACAACTACACATTCTAATTACGTTTTCCAGGCGGCGCTTTGGCGCCGCCACTATTTGAGCACCTTGATTGGTGTAGATTAATTATTTGAGGAGTATGAGTGTTATGAAAAAAAGAATTACCAAAGGCGTGTTGATGACAGCATTGATTACCGGATCAGTTTTATGGGGTAGCGCAGGCGCCTTTGCCGAGGAGCTTGATGAGTACTCTCTGGATCAGGTAATCGTTACCGCTACCAGAACTGAGAAAAAGGACCTGGAAACTCCTGCTATCGTAGAGGTGTACGATGCAGAGCGCATTGAAAAGAGCAATGCCGGCAACGCTTATGACGTGCTGCAAAATACTCTTGGCTTGAATACCCAGGCACAGGGCTTTAACGGCACAGGTATGGGCACCATGACAAGTAAGGTGATGATCCGCGGCGTGGAAAAAGGAACGCTGGTTTTGGTTAACGGCGTACCGATGAACATGGATGGTAAGTACAACCTAGAGGATATCCCCACTGAGTCAATCGAAAAGATTGAAGTTGTTAAGGGCGGCGGCTCGGTGCTTTACGGCAGTGAGGCTACCGGCGGTGTCATCAATATCATCACTAAAAAGAAAATGGCCAACAAGGTGAAGGTGGCTGCAGGCAACTTTGGCAAGGAGCGCTATGATGTGAGTGTTGGCGCCGGCAAGTTTAACATTGTCGCAGGCTACGAAAACCGTGGTTATGCCGATAAGATGAGTGGCGTTGTAGGTGAGGCAACCTCCAAAACAACAGTGTATGATTATGGCAAGGGCGAAAGAAAAAGCGTGCTGTGGAATTGGGAGCTTACTGATGGTTTGACCTTTACCCACAGCTATTCTAAGAATAAGCACCAATATTGGCAAAAGAGGTTCTTGTCGGGTGAAAGAACGCAAAACAACTATTACACCGATACGGACAATATGTTCTTGCTGCAATACGACAAGAATGACTGGAAGGCTAACCTGTCCTATGGTACACAGGAAAAGACATATGACCAGGCAAAATTCACTAAGGGAGTGCTGGGAGCCAAATCTCCGTACAGCGCCCGCAAAGGCCATAACACCAATATTGACCTGCAAAAATCCTTTGATATCGGCAAAAACAAGCTGCTTGTAGGCACAACCTTCCAAAGAGAGGACATGGATGCGCTTTCTGCCAGCAAGAACTATACCAGTACTTACGAAAGAAATAACTATTCCATTTATGCTTCCTATGACTGGCAGCTTACCGATAACTCTAATTTGGTGTTCAATGCCCGTGAAACCTGGGCTACTGCCTGCGAGGGTAAGCAAACCAATTTGCAAACTGGCAAAACTCAGGTTGTAGATAATGATAATCTCAGCAAATTTACCCCGGAGGTACAGTATATTCTGAAGCTGTCCGAAAACAGCAGCTTTTATGCCAAGGCCGGCAAGTCCTTCCGTCTGCCCAATCTGACCCAGATTTATGGTACAGGCAATATCAATCCTTCCTTGAATTTGAAGCCGGAGCAGGGCACGCACTTTGAATTGGGCTATAAGGCTAATATCGGCAAAGCAGACTGGCGTTTGGCAGTGTTCAATTACAAGATCAAGGATTCTATCGACGCTGATGTAACCTATAATAAGGATGGTTCGGTAGATTTTGTTGATTACTTTAATGAAAACGTTAGAAATACCGGCGTTGAGCTTTCCTGCGCTATCACCCATGATGATAACTGGAGTAGCCATTGGGGTGTAACCTACCAAAATCCGCAGGCACAAAATGTCAACACCTATGACGACAACGCTTGGCACAGCATTTATAACAGATATCAGCTGCAGGGTGGCGCAGACTATACCCACAGCAAATTTGCCGGCAGTATGTCTGTAAACTTTGTAGGTGACAGGACCTCTACCAAGGCATCCAGTGACAAGCCTGTAAGA
>CAVAHH010000309.1:0-2212 GCA_963588395.1 bacterium | reverse complement strand
CCTCTAAGATTTGTAAAGGAGCCTGGCTATGTTTAAGTTTGACGCACAAAATTATCCGTATGCTTCTAAACGCAGTGTTGTTTATGCCAAAAACGGCATGGTTTGCGTGGGCAACCCCACTGCTGCCTCCGCCGGCCTGCAAACCCTGCTCAAGGGCGGCAACGCTATTGATGCCGCTATCACCGTTGCTACCTGTCAGCCGGTGGTGGAGCCTACAGGCAACGGCCTGGGCAGCGACTGCTTCGCACTCATCTGGTACAAGGGCAAGCTGTACGGCATCAACGGCAGTGGTCCTGCACCTATGCTGGCATCTATTGCGGCACTCAAGGAGCGTGGTTACGATAAGATTCCGTCCTACGGTGTAGAGCCGATTGACGTTCCCGGTGCTGTGGGTGCGTGGATGGAAGTACACAAAAAGTTTGGCAAGCTGCCGATTAAAACTGTTATGGAGCCTTCTATCAATTACGCCGAAAACGGCTTCCCTGTTTCTCCCAACATGAGCCGCCTGTGGGAGGAGGCAGATGGCGTATATGGCAAATATAAGGACAGGCCTGAATTTAAAGGCTGGTTTGACACCTTTGAGCCAAACGGCCATTGGCTGCGTCCGGGCGAAATGTTTAAGAACCCCGACATGGCCAAAAGCCTGCGCCTGATTGCCGATACCTACGGCGAAGACTTTTACAAGGGCGAGCTGGCAGACAAGATTGACGCCTTTATGCGTGAGCACAACGGCTTCTTGCGCAAGAGCGACCTGGAAGCGTACAAGCCTGAATGGGTGGAGCCGCTGAGCGTAAATTACCGCGGCTACGACATTTGGGAGCTGCCGCCGAATGGTCACGGCATTACCGTTTTGATGGCGCTGAATATCTTGAAGGGCTACGAGTTTGGCGAGCGCGATACCGTGGAAACCATGCACAGGCAGATTGAAGCTATGAAGCTGAGCTTTGTGGATACCAAGGAATATGTTGCCGAGCCGTCGTATATGCAGGTTACGGCCGAGCAGCTTTTGAGCGACCGCTATGCGGCTGACCGCCGTGCGCTGATTAACGACCAGGCGTTGCAGCCGACCGTTGGCGACCCGCGCTACAGCAGCACCGTTTACTTCTGCACCGCGGACGCTGAGGGCAACATGGTGAGCATGATTCAGAGCAACTACCGTGGCTTTGGCAGCGGTATTGTTGTTCCCGGCACAGCCATTTCCTTTAACGACCGCGCCGAAAACTTCTCTTTTAACGAGGCTCATCCCAACGCCCTGGCTGGTGGCAAGCGCCCCTACCACACTATCATTCCTGCATTCATGACCAAGGATGACCAGGCTGTGGCAGCCTTTGGCATTATGGGTGGCTTTATGCAGCCGCAGGCACATGTGCAGGTGGCTATGAACATGATTGATTTTGACCTCAACCCGCAGCAGGCGCTGGACGCACCGCGTTGGCAGTGGATTGGCGGCAAAACCGTGGAGGTGGAGCAGGATACTCCCAACCACATCATCCGCCAACTGCAGCGCATGGGACACAACATCGTTGTGCAGCCTGACCCGTACCATATGGGCCGCGGCCAGATCATCATGCGTGATGAGGACGGCGTGCTGTGCGGTGCCACCGAAAAACGCACCGATGGCCAGATCGCCAGCTTCTAAGGCAGGATAAATTCAAATCACAATTAACAAAATCGGGAGCTATTGCATCATCCCATTGCAGCCGCTAAAGGGCAGGCAGCGGGGGAGCAGGCAGTAGCTCCTTTGCTTTGACCGGTAAAGTTGCAGCCTTAAATGTAGCTGTAATGTCAGCAAATGGGCAAAAAAATAATTGTTTTCTGAAAATACTCATGACGCGGAATAACTTATATACTATAATTAGCATAGTAACGGAGCGTGCAGATTGAGGAGTCTGGTGCCTGTTACATCACCCCTGCTTTATAAATCATCGCAAAGGTTGCAGTAGCAAAGGATGACAGAGGAAACAAGGCAACTCTTGAGCGGAATTTGTCGCTTCTCCTTTCAGGTGATTTGTAAAAATATAATTATGGTAGTTTACAAGGCTACCCTTTCCTGAGGAGGAAAACAAAATGAAAAAATCTTTAGTACTCGCAATGGCAATGGCTCTGGGCGTAACCGCTTCCGCTTACGCTGCTAACCCGTTCAGCGACGTTCCCGCTGGCCACTGGGCTTATGACAGCATCAACAAGCTGGCTGCTGCTGGCGTAATCGAAG
>CAVAHH010000308.1:0-2240 GCA_963588395.1 bacterium | reverse complement strand
CCATGGGTATTAACACTACTAAATATAAGGTAATGGCCTTTACCTTGGGTGCTGCCTTTGCCGGAACCGCCGGCGCGCTCTTCAGTCATTACTTCTTCCTGGCACATCCTGCTTCCTTTACCTTTATGCGTTCCTTCGATATTTTGACGATGGTCGTGCTTGGTGGTCTGGGTTCTATGACTGGCGCTATTACCGGTGCAACTCTCTTGACATTCATTTCGGCTTATCTGTCCGATTATCCTGAATGGCGTATGGTTATCTATTCTGTGACCATGATCGTGCTGATGCTGCGCCGTCCGCAGGGCTTGTTTGGCAGTGAAGAGCTGAGCCGCAAGATGTTCAGATTTGGTAAAGTAGGAGGTAAGGGATGATGGCAGAACTGCTGAAGGTAGATAATGTTTCTATGGTGTTCGGCGGCCTGCGCGCTGTATCGAACCTTTCTATGTATATTAATGACGGTGAGCTGATTGGCCTTATCGGTCCTAACGGTGCTGGCAAAACCACTGCTTTCAATATGATTACTGGCGTATATACCCCGACCGAGGGCAAAGTATACTTCAATGGCCAGCAGAGCAGCGGTCACAAATCTTATCAGGTTACGCAAATGGGTATGGCGCGTACCTTCCAGAACATCCGTCTCTTTTCGGAGCTGAGCGTAATCGAAAACGTAAAGATTGCCTATAATATGCACGTAACCTATAACCTTGCTGATGCTATCATCCGCGATGGTAAGTATCTGAACGAGGAAGAATATATTACGCAAAAGGCTATGGATCTCTTAAAAATCTTCCATCTGGAGGACGAGGCCTACGAAACTGCTAAGAACCTGCCTTATGGTAAGCAGCGTCGCCTGGAAATTGCCCGCGCACTGGCAACCGAGCCTAAGCTGCTTTTGCTGGACGAGCCTGCTGCAGGCATGAATCCGCAGGAAACCAAAGAGCTGATGGAAATGATCCGCTGGATCCGCGAAAAGTTCAACCTGTCCATCCTGCTTATCGAGCATGATATGGGTCTTGTTATGGGAGTGTGCGAGCGCATCTACGTTCTTGAATATGGTATGAAGATTGCTGAGGGTACTCCTGAGGAAATTAAACACAATAAACGCGTTATTGAAGCATATTTGGGCGAGGAGGTCATCAACTAATGTTAACTGTTGAAGATATCAATGTATATTATGGCGCTATTCACGCCATCAAAGGTATCAGCCTCGATGTTCCCGATGGTGAAATTGTAGCGCTGATTGGTTCTAACGGCGCAGGTAAATCAACTACACTGCGCACCATTTCCGGCTTAATGAAGCCAAAAACGGGCAAAATTATGTATGAAGGCCAGGATATCGCCGGCATGGCAGCACACAAGATCGTGGGCATGGGTCTGTGCCAGGTTCCCGAGGGTCGTCACGTTTTTGCTAATATGACCGTGCTGGAAAACCTGGAGCTGGGCGCGTATTTGCGCAGTGACAAGGATGGCATTGCTGCTGACATGAAGGATGTTTTTGAAAAGTTCCCGCGCCTGTTGGAACGTAAAAATCAGCTTTCCGGTACGCTTTCCGGCGGTGAGCAGCAGATGCTTGCTATGGGTCGTGCGCTTATGAGCCGTCCTAAGCTGCTCTTGTTGGACGAGCCCTCCATGGGTCTTGCCCCCTTGCTTGTTAAGGAAATTTTTAATATAATAAAAGAAATCAATGCAAGCGGCACGACTGTGCTGCTGGTAGAGCAAAATGCCAACATGGCGCTGTCCATCGCTGATAAGGCCTATGTTTTGGAAACAGGCCGTATCACTTTGAGCGGTACTGCTAAGGAGCTGGCTAGCAGCGAGGCTGTACGCAAGGCTTACCTGGGTGGCTGATTTGTCTGCTTGAGGATGGTTATAGAATTTTTTGTTGAACAATTACAATCTTTTAATTTTAGGGAGGTAACAAGCCCATGTTAGTAAAAGATATTATGACCAGCACCGTACTTACCATACGTGAAGATCAATCTATTTTGGAAGCACGCGAGCTGCTGCGTGGAAAAAATTTAATCAGCCTGCCGGTAGTAGATGATATGCTGCGTATCCGCGGTATCATTACTCTTGACGACATTGGCAAGGCATCACCTAGTGACAGCAGCACACTGTCCCGTTATGAGGCTAACTACCTCTTGGGACGTCTGAAGGTAAAGGACGTTATGAAGCGTAGCGTTGTTACTGTTGATGCTGATGACACTATTGAATTCGTTGCCTATAAGCTGTATAAATAT
>CAVAHH010000307.1:0-2255 GCA_963588395.1 bacterium | reverse complement strand
TATGGCAGAAGCAAAGAACAAGCAAAATGTAGAAGAAACTGCAGCACTCACCGAAACCGAAATCAACGAGCAGATGCAGGTTCGCATTGACAAAATGCATAAGATTGAGGAGCACGGCTGGAAGCCCTTTGGCCGTCGCTATTTGTGGACTCATCGTGCAGCGGATATTGCCGCTCAGTTTGAAGAGCTGTCGGCAAAGGAAACAGAAGTAAAGATGGCCGGACGTATTATGGCTATCCGTGGCCATGGTAAAACCTGCTTTATGGATATGCAGGACAAGACCGGCCGTATACAGGTTTATGTGCGCAAGGACGTTATCGGCGAAGAAAACTACGCACTGATTAAATTGATGGATATTGGTGATACCGTGGGTGTTACCGGTACTGCCTTCCGCACCCATATGGGTGAGCTGTCTATCAAGGCAGATGCTATCGAAATGCTGTCTAAATCCCTGCGTCCACTGCCCGAAAAGTGGCATGGTCTGAAGGACGTAGAAACACGCTACCGTCAGCGTTATGTAGATTTGATTGTTAATCCCGAGGTGCGTGAAACCTTTGTTAAGCGTACCCAGATTATTAAGAGCATACGTGAAGTCCTTGATAGTCACGATTTTCTGGAGGTAGAGACGCCTATCCTTAACTCTATCCCCGGCGGTGCTGCTGCACGCCCGTTTATCAGCTATCACAATGCTCTGGATATGCCTGTTTATATGCGTATTGCGACAGAACTGCATTTGAAGCGTCTGATTGTAGGCGGTATGGATCGTGTTTATGAGATCGGCCGCGTGTTCCGCAACGAGGGTATTGATAACCGTCATAACCCGGAATTTACCAGCGTAGAGATTTACCAAGCTTTTGGTGATTACCGTGACATGATGGATTTGACCGAGGAGATTGTTGTCAAAACTGCTGAAAAGGTTTTGGGCACTACCTCCATCGTTTATGAGGGAACGCCTATCGAGCTGGCTTCTCCCTGGAAGCGTATGAGCATGATTGATGCTGTAAAAGAATATTCCGGTAAGGACTTTACCAACGTTACCGACCTGGAGGAGGCACGTGCCATCGCCAAGGAGTTGAACGTTGCTATTGAGTCTACCTTTGGTATTGGCAAAATTATTAATGCTTGCTTCGAGGAATACGTTGAAGACAAGCTTATTCAGCCTACCTTCATTACAGGTCATCCCAAAGAAATTTCGCCGTTGGCAAAGAGCAATCCTGAAAATCCGGAGATTACCGACCGTTTTGAGGCTTATATCTATGGACGTGAGCTTTGCAATGGCTTTACCGAGCTTAATGACCCTATTGACCAAAGAGAACGCTTCATGAAACAGGTAGAGGAGCGCGCTAATGGCGACGAAGAAGCTAATATGATGGACGAGGATTTTGTTAATGCACTGGAATATGGTCTGCCTCCGACAGGTGGCTTAGGCATAGGCATTGACCGTTTAGTTATGTTCCTTACCGACAGCTCTTCTATCCGTGATGTACTGTTCTTCCCGACTATGAAACCGCTGGGCAAGCTGGCAGGCGAAAAGCCGGACTTTATGCAGGCTGTGCCTGTAGCTGCTGATGCGGCTTCGACAGAGGTAAAAGAGGAAGCAATTGACTTTTCTAAAGTAAAAATTGAGCCTTTGTATGAGGAATTTGTAGATTTTGATACCTTCTGCAAGTCTGATATGCGTGCAGTTAAGGTCAAAGAGTGTATTGCTGTACCCAAGAGCAAGAAGCTGCTGAAGTTTACTCTGGATGATGGTACCGGCACTGACCGTGTTATTTTGAGCGGTATTCATGCCTTCTATGAGCCTGAAGAGCTTGTTGGCAAGACCTTGATCGCTATTATTAACCTGCCGCCGCGCAAAATGATGGGCATTGACTCCTGCGGTATGCTTTTGAGCGCCATCCATGAGGAAGAGGGTGAGGAGAAGCTACATTTGTTGATGGTAGATAACCATATCCCCGCAGGTGCAAGATTACACTAAATATAAAAAGCTTTTGGCGTTGCACGCAGTTGCAACGCCATTTTTCATGGAAGTTTATATAATATTTTACGCTAATCCAAAAAAATCATGCGGATTTTTGCTGAAAACAGGACATTTTGCTGTAAAAAACAGCGATTTTTACAAGTTTTTTTGAAGAATTTTGCTGCCTAAAAACCTTGTATATAAGATACTTCTTTTGCCAACTGCCCCTAGTGTTTCGGCAAAATTTGTTAAAAAAGTTACGAAAAAGGTGTTGACATTACTAGGGCAGCGTGGT
>CAVAHH010000306.1:0-2281 GCA_963588395.1 bacterium | reverse complement strand
CTTTGGTGGCGACAAGCTGATGACCCGTTATGAAATGGCTCAAATCGTAGCAAAGGCTATGGCAAAGGGCGCAAACGTTGACAAGCTGGCTGCAGAATTTGCCGAGGAGCTGGATAATTTGGGCGTGCGTGTGGCTAACCTGGAGAAAAAGGCTGACAACGTTAAAATCACTGGTCAAGTACGTTTCCGTTATGTAGACCAGAAGCCGATGAGTTATTGGAATCATAAACAAAAAGGCTATACGTCTGATATCCGTTCCCGTATCTGGATTAACGGCAGCGTTAATGATGATTGGAGCTATACCGGTATGCTGCAGAACGTACAGGACTTGAGCGATAACACCGGTAACGAAAAGACAGACTTTCAGCGTGCTTATGTACAGGGTAAGCTGGGCGGCGTGAAGGTTACTGCCGGCCGTTACAACCTGTATATGGCAGACGGTAATTTTTATGATACCCGTGCAGATGGCGTAGAGCTGTCCTATGGCAGCAAGGTGAAGCTTACAGGCTATGCCGGCAAATTTGCTGATGACACCAATATTTATACTGATGATACCGTTGGCGGCAAATATTGGGGTGCCGACCTGACTGCTGAGGTTGCCAAGGGCTTGGAATTATCTGCAGGCTACATTAAGGTTAAGGACATAAACTATGTTGGTGATAACATCACTTATCCTGAATATGATAACAAGGTATGGTATGTAGGCGGTAAATATACTGTTGGTGCTGTAGGACTTTCGGCAATGTATTTAAAGGGTAAGCTGGAATATACAGTAGATAATCATGAGTACGATAACGATTGGGAAAAAGACGGCTATGTTATCGGTCTGGACTACAAGGGAGCTAAAGCTTCTGATCCCGGTAGCTGGGGTCTGTGGGCTAAGTACTACGATCAAGGCATGAACACTTACCTGGCACATACCACTGATGCTAATACCTTCTGGGGTGATGGCTTCAAGGGCTATGGTGTTGGCGCTAACTATGCTTTTGCCAAGAACATTGTTGCTAATGTAGCTTATTATGATACTACATCTATCTATGAAAAGAAGATTGACGATGAGACCGTTAGAGATCATCGCTTCTGGACTGACGTAACCTTCACTTTCTAAAATCTCCTATAATACAAAACACCAAGCTTGCTGCCTTGATCGCAAGGCAGCGCAGGGAACCGCCGTAAGGCGGTTCTTTTGCGTGTAGAGGGAAATTTTTTATTGTACCTACCCGAAAAAATCCTGTAGTGTGGGGTGCTTTACATTGGTTTGTGCTTTAATGTACTTGTAAAACCTTAAGGAGGTGAAAGCTATGCTGACTTTGAGGCTGGTAGTGACGGTTGTGCTGTTACTAGGCACGGTGCTGTGGGGTGGTGAAAAAATGCCATTACCCGTACTTGTAGCATATGCGGAGGCAGCGCAGCAAGACTGTGGTGAGTGGCAGACTGAATACGCTGAAGTGCTGCAGGGCCTGTATAATTTTGTTAACATCGGTGATAGCAGAGGCATGCCGAAAAATGGCACTACCGGCATTTACGAGCTGGTGGAGCATAGCGATGCCACAAGCTGCCTGCAGCGCTTGGGTTATGCGCTGCGTGACCTTAATGGTGACGGAAAGCCGGAGCTGTTAGTAGGATGCATCGTTGACGATAGTGCAGCAGGTGCTGACCTTTATGCTATTTATACTGTGGCTGGTGGCAGTCTGCAGTGTGTGGCCGAGGGTTGGCAGCGTAACAGCGTGCTGCTTTTACCTGGTAATATGCTTTTGAAGCGTGGTAGCACCAGCTACCAAAACATTATTGTAGCGCGTAGTCATCTGCAGGTTGATGGTACCGTTGCCTGCATAGATTTGTACTTTAGCTGGCCTGTCTACAATAACCCGTATAAGGATGTTGGCGTATATACCAACAAAATAGGCCGCTGTGAGGTTGAAAATTCGCGTGAGCTGGACATGACCAGGGACGAGCTGGTGCAGCTGGGGGCAGACCTGGCTGCCAAGGCGCAAAAAATACAGCTGCGGCCGCTGGCAGCTTATCCAAGCGCAGGCTTTGCCGGGATGGATTATAATTAAGTATAAGGCTTTGACGCTGTCACAGCGATAATTAAAATAACCATTGTTATGCAAGGAGGTATTGGACGATGAAGAAATTTACGAAGCTTTGGGGTGCGCTTTTGTTATCCGCCTGCGTTGGTGTTGGTGTCATGGCAGCGCCGCTGTCGGCAGAGGCAGCGGTACGCGAAAAGGTGATTCTTGATGCAGATATGGTGGATTTGTTTGATGACGGCATTGCT
>CAVAHH010000305.1:0-2281 GCA_963588395.1 bacterium | reverse complement strand
CCTTAGGCCCATCATTAACAGCATCCTCCGGCACAATTACGTCATCAAAGCTGATGCCGCGGGTGTGCAGAGTGTGGCTCCATTCGTGGTCATGACGGTGCCACCAGCCTAGTGCTGTGATAGGAATCCAGCTGTAGATAAATAGCGGATATAAAAGCAGGTACAACCAGGATTTAAACGAAGCACGTATCTTCCACAGTACGGCAACCGGGAAGATATACTGGCCTATGCCCACCAGCGTCCACACCTCCAAAGGAATCACCATGTAGAGGATGTTTGTATAAAAGGGAATGTAGTTATAAATATAACTGCAGATGACGAAGAACGTAGAGATCATCAAAAAGTACGGCTGAATCAGATTTACCGAGCAGTCCAGCATAACGATATTGCGCGTCTTGATGGCCTTTTTAATCATCTTCCACAGATAACGGTCTGCGACATCAAAATGGCCCTGCGACCAACGCTTGCGCTGGTTCCAGGTCTGCTTAAAGGTTAGCGGCTTTTCGTCGTAGATGATAGCGTCATGCGCCCAAGTGGTAGGAATCCCCTCCATCATCGCCTGAATAGTAAACTCCATGTCCTCAGTCAGGCAGGTGGCACGCCAGCCATAGCGCTTAAGCACCTCGGTATCAAAGCACATGCCCGTACCGCCCAGGCAACAGGACAAGCCCATGTTGTATTTCGCCAGACTCCACACGTGGTTGACAATCCAGAAGGAAATAGCAAACACACCGCTTACCCAGGTATCTGTAGGGTTTTTTGCATCTATATAGCCTTGGATGATGCGCTCGCCATTGCACAGACGGCTGTTCATCTCGCGTAAAAAGTCCAGATGTACCAGGTTATCGGCATCAAACACGCACACAGCGTCGTATTGCTTATCCAGCTTAAACAGCCTTTCAAACATCCACGCCAGGGCAAAACCCTTACCCTTACCATCCTCGCTGAAGCGTTCGCACACAATAGCGCCAGCCTCACGGGCAACCTTGGCGGTGTTGTCATCGCAGTTGTCAGCAACAACGTAAATATCATATAAAGCATTATTATAATGCAGCTTTTGCAGATTTTCTACCAGCTGCGCAATAACTGCCTCCTCGTTATGGGCGCAGGCTATGAGCGCAAAGGTTTTGGTTTCGTTATATATTTTAACCTCTTTTTTCTTGCCAAACAGGCCGAACCAAGAAACAAAGAAATAATACATCGTAAAGAATATAATCAATAACTGCAAAGGTATCATGATTATATCAAAATACGTATTCATCAACTAACTCCTCTTCTCCTCTTTTTCCCATAGATATGTGGTGTTTATTTGTTCTTACCGGTCAAAGCACGGTAAATGTGATTGATGATGCCGGCAATGGTATAGGTGAACATTGCCACAAAGGGCCAGGCACCAGGTCGCTCGTACAGCATGAAGGCACCGATAAGCACTGCAAGGATCACAGGCAGGCGATACATCGGATTACCCTTACCCTTGAAGTCAGGGAACTTTACCTCACTATACATAATGCAGGCAACTACTAATGTAATTACTGCCAGCACTGCAGGCGAAAATTGGTAGCCGCTCAAAACATAGGTGGCCAAAAAGCAGGCACCGGCCGGAATGGGCATGCCCTGAAAATAGCCATGCACCACGCCTGTGTTGCAGTTAAAGCGTGCCAGTCGCAGACAGCCGCCTACAGCAAACAGCGCTGCAATCACCTGACCCACAAGGCCCAGCTCCTGCAGTCCGTACATATAAATCATAATGGCAGGCGCCACCCCGAACGAGCTCATATCGCAGAGGGAATCCATTTCCTTGCCAAAATCACCGCCGCCAACGCCCAAAGCACGGGCAGCACGGCCATCCATAGAATCAAAGATTACAGCTATAACGATAAAAATAGGAGCATAGAAAAAATCTCCCTGGATAGTTTTAAAAATTGACAGCACACCAAAAATCAAGCTCATGGAGCTGATGCTGTTAGGAATCAAGCGACGCCAGTTCATTGCTTTTTGACCCTCCCTACTACGGTAATACCGCCAACGACCTTGTCACCCTTTTTGACGGTAATTTCTACATTTCTGGGCACAACCAGTTCAGTGCTGGAGCCAAACTTAATCATGCCATAGGTTTCACCCTGCTTGAGCTGGTGGCCTACAGTCACCCAGGACACGATGCGGCGGGCTAAAAGACCGGCAATCTGGATAACCAGAAAACGCATACGGCCGTTGTCCACGCCAATGGCATGGCGTTCATTTTCTAAAGAAGCGTTCTTTTCATAGGCAGGCACAAACTGAC
>CAVAHH010000304.1:0-2285 GCA_963588395.1 bacterium | reverse complement strand
GGTAAAGGCCTTCATTTGCTCGGCCTCGGCCGCCTCCCATTCGCTGCCTGCGGCAGCGGTATCCCACTTGGCCTCTTTGGCAACCTGCGCCTTGGCAGCTGCTGCCTCCTTAGCGGCATACATCTCCTCAAGGGCTTTGATCTCTATTTCGGTTCCGCAATATTCGCAGGTCACCTTATCGTGTCCCGGCAAAAACGTCAGCGGCGCGCTGCAGTTGGGGCAGTTATAATTAACGCTGGTTGCAGCCATATTATCACCTCGGTATAGTTGGGTTTATTGTGTTATTGCTTGTCGTTATCGTCGAAAATATCGCCGCATTCAGGGCAGAACTTGGGCGGATTTTTCGGATCTGGCGGCTCCCAGCCACATTTATCGCACTTGTAGAGCGGTGCTCCCTCAGGCTTTTTAGCGCCACATTCAGCGCAGAACTTGCCCTTGTTGACAGCGCCGCAGCTGCAGGTCCAGCCATCCTCTGCAGGCTTTTCTTCCGGCTTTTTAGCACCACATTCAGCGCAGAACTTGCCGGTATTGGTAGCACCACAGCTACAGGTCCAGCTACCCTCCGCCGGTTTAGGCTCAGGCTTTTTGCTGCCGCAGTTAGCACAGAACTTGCCCGTATTGGTAGTGCCACAGCTGCAGGTCCAGCCATCGGCCGCCGGTGCTGCAGCAGGAGCTGCCTGCGGTGCAGGCTGTTGCTGCGGTTGTTGCGTGTATTGTTGCGGTTGCTGCTGGCCGCCATAGGGAGGCTGCTGTTGACCATACGGGTTTTGCTGATATTGCGGCTGCTGGCCTTGAGCAAACAAGCCTGCTACATTAGCGCCGCCTGCCATGCCTGCCATATTCATGCCCATGAAGGCACCCATCGCGCCCATACCGCCTTCGTTGGCAGCAGCGGTACGCATTGCGTCCGCAGTTGCGCCTGCCATAACGGCTGCGGCGCGGTTGGGATTGCTGAGCATCTGTACTTCCTTCAGGCGTTGTGCATCCTCGTCGCTCATGGTTACGCTGGCCAACGCGAACGAGAACACCTCTACGCCACGGCGATCACGCCACTGGCTGCTCAAATCATTGTTCAGCTCATCAGCGATTTCCTTGCCATGACGCGGCAAAGCGCTATAGCGCATGCCATTTTCAGTCAAATTGCCAAGTGCCACACCCAAACTCATCATCAGCTCGCTCTTCATCTGGCTGTCAATTTGGTCACGACGATAATCCTCAGTGATGTTGGAGCACACATTAGTGTAGAAAAGCAACGGATTGGTAATCTTGTAGCTGTATTCGCCAAAGCAGCGGATGCCAACTTCCCAATCAATGCCCAGGTTGTTGTCAATCAGACGCACGGGAATAGGTTGCGCGGTGCCAAACTTGTTGCCGTAAATTTCCTTCATGTTGAAGTAATAAACGCGCTGATCCTTGCCAGGGTCACCGCCAAAGGTAAAGCGCTTGCCAATCTGACCAAATACAGCCTTAACGTTTTCTTTAAGGTCGCCAGTGAAGATAGAAGGCTCACTGGAGGTATCATATACATATTCGCCAGGCTCATTACACAGGTCCACAACCTTGCCCTGCTCTACGATAATCATGCACTGGCCGTCGTTGACAGCGATAACGCTGCCATTACTGATAATGTTATCCTCGGCCGAGGTGTTGGAGCTACGTCCCTGACTGGACGTGCGTTTTTGTCCCTTAGTTACCAAAACATCGGGGGGCATGCTGTCGCAGTAAAAAAACTCTTTCCATTGGTCGCCGAGTACGCCGCCTACAGCGCCCATTGCTGCTTTAATCAAACCCATAATACAACCTCCTTCATATACAAAACATAATAAAAATCTATATTCTAACCCGTCTGCTAAAGCAGGGGTTAAAAGCCTGCCTATATTTTAGCATATTCTTAATATCAGCGTAGTAAAATTTTACATTTCTAATGTATTGCTTTGCAAAAAAAGCATTTACTAGTACAGCGTTTTGTTATAAACTTATATTTAGATATTTAGCAGTAATTTCCTGCTCAACTAAAGTGTACCCCAAAAACGCTTCTGCGTCACTACCCCAATGGTTGATTTTGGGTAGTTGGAGGTAAAAATTTACTAAAATCTGTAATTACCGGAGGCTATATATAAAGTGAAAAAGCTTATATCCGCTCTACTAGTTTTAATGGTAGTTATAACTGCCGGCTGCGGCCAGGCCAAGCTTGACCCTGAAAGGCCTGTCACTCTCACCATCTGGCATGTTTATGGCAACCAGACCAATTCACCCTTTAACGATACCATTGAACACTTCAACGC
>CAVAHH010000303.1:0-2318 GCA_963588395.1 bacterium | reverse complement strand
TTCCTGCTGGGAAATATTGCCTGCAGTATCCTCGGTTGCGCCGCCATAAAGGTTGCTTACTACGCTGGCTATACTGCTAACGTATTCAGGTCCTGACCACGGATGAAAAATAGTTCCCTTATTATCCCACACAGCACCATTTCTCAGCCACAGGTTATTATTAAAGGGTATCTCGGAAGATGCCACTGTACCATATATATGTCCCTCTAAGAACGAATCCGACGTTGTCAGACCGATGTTAATGGTACCACCTTCACCATAAAAATCGGTAGAAGAACGCACATCACCGGTGATTTGAACGTAGTTTTTGCCTGCATCCACAACATTACCGTCCTCGTCCTCAAGGACATTAACATTAACCATTGTATTCAAGCCAGCAGTCCAAATAGAATCATGCTTGCCGGCATAAATTCTACCGCCGCCGACACTGATCTTGCTATAGCCCTGGCGTGTGAAAATAGCAGCAGAATATTTGGTTTCAATATCAACCAAGCCCTTGATATCAATAGTATTAGCGTTTTCCTTACTGTCGCCATAGAAAGTTACTGCCTCCAAGGCGCGCCAGTCTAATTCGTAAGCAGGGGTATCAATACCGCCACGAATCGTAACAGCGTGCTCCTTAGAGTTATCGTTGTTGATAACTACATGCGCGCCTGTATCAGTAACTCCTGCTGTAGAGGCTCTAATAGCACTGCCATAGTAATAATTGTTGCGGGATTCCAAGTAAACCTTGCCCGGATTATCTATGCTGATGGTTCCCTCGCGGAAAGCACCTATGGCTGCCGCTGTCCACATCGGTTGGCTGCCGGTGCTGCCTGCTGTCGGATAAGCACTAAAAATTACGTTTAAATCATGGCCCTGCATATCCAAGGAAAACGACGGTCCACCCTTGGCATACCTAGCCGTGGATTGATATGCAGCTGTACCGTAATTGTTGATAGCAGCACAGTACAAGCCTCCAAATGCAAAGCTACGCGGATCCTTGGTAATCTTGGCCTCAATCAGCGTATCATTGTCAAAGGTATATTTTAAATTGCCGTCTGTAGCACTGCCGCTGATAACGTCAGCGTACTCCTGCTCCTTAGCCGGATTACCCATAATAATTGTAGAATAGGGGTTTCTAATCTCTCCCTCTGCTTTGCCCTGACCGGTTTTTTCGTCAAAGATCAGATTCTGGTAATATTTAGTAATAGAGGAGCTGGTCAGGCCTTCAGCAAGCTCTACACGGCCGCTGAGGTTACGCTCGCCATCAACATAAGCCGCATAGGTAATTTTCTTAGCCAGGCTATCTAAAACATCATTAACCTGCTCACTATCCGTAGTATCTATTCCATCAATAGAGGTTTGTAAATATACATTGGATTCAGTTGTGGTAACTACATTACTTGTTTCTTCACCAAGACCTATACCGGTAGAGATAATTTTATAAGGCTCTGCATTTTTGATGGTAATATTGCCTCCGATAATCTGAGTAGGATCTTCTGTATCATGCTGATAAACAAAGGTGTTAGTGCCTGAATACTTATCTATAGTAATATCACCATTGCCAACAACAGTATAGCTTCTTTGGGAAGCAGATTCACCACCGGATAAAGCTTTGAGGTGCTGTGCGTTATCGGTTGTTATGTTCCATATTGATGCATTAATCAAGTCTACGGAAGCATCATCACCAATAGCGTAACCGTTCCAAATCATACCGTCCTTCAAATATAGGTTTACGTTACCTTCTACAGAACCGGTGTAAGTGTTTTTGTTACCATTAGCCTGCATGCCAAAGTTAATAGTGCTGTCAGCATCTGCCTTCATATTTCCTGTTACATTACTATATGCCTTTAAGATAGTAGACATATCATAGTCAACATCGTCCAAATGCTCCAGCTTCATACCCAAGGTAATATCTGAGCCCTTTTCAGCTAATGCCAGATATTTACCATCAGCGATGTCTTTTACATCTAATGCCATGCTGGCTGAATTACCATAGGCATTGATACTGCCGCCATCATGTGCGTAAAAGACATTACCATTTTCACTTGTTAACGTGAAACGACCATTGCAAATATTAACCACGCCATTTTTCCCGGCTACGACAAGATCGCCTGTAGCCGTCAAATTAGAAACCTTCGAGGTGTCGATACCTGTCAAGCTGATAGCACTTTCATAATCACCATCATTCCCGGCAAAAATAGCGTTACTCTGCGCATTACCCTTTGCAGTAATATCTACGGTTTTGGCGTAGGCTGCCAAAAGCCCCTTTTTGTCGTTATACATACCATAAACGGTATCCGTATTACTTCCCAAAGCGTTCATCTTTATATAGG
>CAVAHH010000302.1:0-2329 GCA_963588395.1 bacterium | reverse complement strand
GATAACCTGGTCGATCTTGATGCTGTGGCTGTCCTTGGCAGGATGGGTGTTTTCGGGCAGATGCGGATAAGCAACTACAGGAACAAGCTCATCCAGCTTGATATCCAGCACGCGGGCGTATTCTGCATCCTCGTCGGCGGTAACTGCCTCCCAGGGACGGGTGACGCCGCGTTCCTTTAAGAATTCAACGGTTTTTTCGTCTACGGGGAAAATGCCGTTTTTGCCGCCGGCCTCGATAGCCATGTTGCAGATGGTCAGGCGGTCAGCCATAGAAAGCTCGCTCACGCCCTCGCCGCCAAACTCCAGGGATTGGTAGCGTGCGCCGTCCACGCCGATCATGCCGATGATGGTGAGGATAATATCCTTGCCCTTGACGTATTTGGGCAGCTTGCCCGTAAGGTTAACCTTGATTGCCTGCGGAACCTTGAACCAGGAGGTGCCGCTGGCCATAGCGCAGCCGATATCGGTCTGACCCATGCCTGTGCTCAGTGCGTTGAGCGCGCCATAGGTGCAGGTGTGGGAATCGGCGCCGATAACGATTTCACCCGGTGCAACCAAGCCCTTGTCAGGCAGCAGCGCGTGCTCGATACCCATTTGGCCGACCTCAAAATAATTTTTGATTTCGTGCTTGCGGGCAAAGTCACGCATACGCTTGCACATGGTGGCTGATTTGATATCCTTGCAGGGAGAGAAATGATCCGGAACCAGCGCTATTTTGGTTTTGTCAAAAACCGGCTTGCCAATCTTTTCAAATTCGTTGATGGCCGGAGGACCGGTGATGTCGTTTGCTAATACTAAATCTACTTGGGAAACAAGCAGGTCGCCGGCGCTGACGCTGTCCTTATGAGCGTGCTTGGCCAAGATTTTTTGTGTCATCGTCATTCCCATAGTGTTTACCTCTTCCTTTTTGCTTTAGGGATCAGCGCTGTAGCAGCTGCCTGCTAAGCTGTCCGCATATGTTTAGTTTGCACTGTTGTGCATAAATTAGTAACAAAAAAGCCCCCATCTGCGCTTGCAGATAGGGGCGAAATATCGCGGTACCACCCTAAGTTGTACTTCATTTTTCCGGTTGCGTAACCGGCAGCGTAACGTGCTGGGAACGTCTGCTTCTACTTTGTTCAAAGCAGCTGCTTGCGGGTGAGCTCTTTGCCTGCGTGCTGGCGGCTTGCACCAAACGCCGTCTCTCTAAAAGCTTTTGCAGGTAAATTATCCCGGTCCTTGCATTTTTGTGTTTTTAAATTAAAATAAACACGGCATTGTGTTCTTTACATTATCGCAACAAAGGTGCTTTTTGTCAAGAGGATTTTTTGTAAACGTGCAAATTTAACGCTGCATGTATTGTAGAGGGAGAAAATGTGCAATAAATAACAAGAAATACATTTGCTTGACTGGGGGGACAACTACTTATAATAAAAGAAAGAGTAATAAAAATTAATGAAAATGCTGTGCGTTTGTATTTATACGCACTGATGAAAAATAATTTGAGAAGAGGGTAATGTGTTTATGGATAACAGGATGTACAACAATGTAACAGAAAATACTGATGATAAAAGTAATTTGCAACATAAAAAGCGTCAAGGCTGTGGTTTTGGGTGTGGCTGTCTGCTAGCAGTTTTTGTCTTTCTTTTTCTTGTAGGTGCTTGCAGTGGCAGTAAGGATAAAGTAAAAACAACACCTACAGAGGCCGTTAAGGTTGAACAAAAGGCTGTAGAAGAAAAGAAGATATCAAAACCAGCAGAAATACAACAACAGCAGGTAGAACAGCATAAGCAACAAACAGCTTCGGTTCCAAAGACAGAAACTGTTAATACTACAACGACTGCGCCAACTAAACAGGTCGTGCAGCAAGAGACTTATGTAGCCAATATAAAAACTGGTAAGATACATACAGCTGCTTGTGGTTCAGTTGATAAAATGAAAAATAGTAATAAAGCATTTATTACTGGTATTGATGCTGCACGTTCTTCTGGTTATAGTCCTTGTAGTCGCTGCAGACCGTTCTAGTTTTTTAAATTATATAAATAATATTAGTAAATGAAGATGATTTTAATTACGGAAAATCAAAAAAAGATTGGTATAGGCGTTATTGCTGGAATTGTTTGTTTAATTGCTTTTTTTTATATTGGGTTAGAACGCCAATTTATTCTATTAACATAATAAAAGAGGCTGTCCAAAAACATGATGTTGCAACGTTTGAACGACATGTTGATATGGATACTCTTTATACTAAAGCTTTTGATGATTTTCTTGTTGCCACAGATAAAATTAAAGGTAAAAATAGTCTTAATAATCCATGGGTTTGTGAAAGCGGAATTAAATTAAAAAATAT
>CAVAHH010000301.1:0-2337 GCA_963588395.1 bacterium | reverse complement strand
TGCATTGCCCCTGGATTTTGAGCAGGTGAGCCTGACGCGCCGTATTTTCCGCAGCGGTGAGAGCGAATATGCTATCAACAAAAAGAGCTGCCGCTTAAAGGATATCATTGACTTGATGGCAGATACGGGCCTGGGCAAGGGCTCTATGTCTATCATCGGCCAGAACAAAATAGATGAAATTTTAAACAGCCGTCCCGAGGACAGGCGCAGCCTGTTTGAGGAGGCTGCAGGTATAGCCAAATACCGTCTGCGCAAGAAGGACGCAGTGCGTAAGCTGGATGATACGGCCAATAATCTGACGCGTATCAACGACATCCGCAGCGAGGTGGATGCGCAGGTGGAGCCGTTGGCGCAGGCCGCAGAAAAAACACGTCGGTTTAACGAATTAAATGAAGACCTGCGTAGGTGTCGTCTTTCGGTGCTTTTGCGCAGACTGGATGATATGGAGGAAAAGAGCAGGGAGCTTAACGCCAAAAAGGAGGCTGCTGGCAATGAATATGCCGTAAGAGCAGCGGGTCTGAGTAAGCAGAGGGCGGAGCAGGTATCCCTGCAGCAGGAGCTGGATAAGCTGACCGAGGCCTACAGCAGATTACAGGACGATATCAAAAATAAGGAAACCCGACTGGAAAAGCTGCATGGCAGTCAAAAGGTGCTGGATGAGCGTGTAAGCCAAAGCCAAAAAGCCGGCGTACGACTGGACGAACGCAATGAGCGCCTGCAGCAGCAGACTGCTGAGCAGGAAAGAAGGTTGCAGGTGCTGGCAGCGGATTTTGATGCTGCCGAAAAGAAGCGCGTTGCGGCAGGCAGCTTGGTGGATGAGCTGGAATATCAGCGCGGTGAACAGGTAAAGCTGCTGGAGTCTGCCCAAAAGCGCAATGACGAGGTGCAGTTGCAGTTCTTTAGCGGGATGCAGGAGCTTTTGACGCTGCGTAACGACCTGCGCAGCCTGGAGGAGGCACAGGAGCAGCGTGTGCGCCGCCGCGAGGCCTTGAAGAAAAGCATAGAGGAGGCAGAAGCGGCCGCCAAGCAGCAGGAGGAGGAATACAACAGCCTGCTGGAAGCCAAGGCGCGCAGTGCCCACAATATGGAGCTACTGCATAGGCAGGGGACGCAGCTGCGTGCGGAATATGATGCCAATAAAGGCTCACTGCAGGCTACTATGGCCAGCCATCAGCAGTGCCAGCGCCAGGTTACGGCGGCAGAGGCAAGGGAGCAGGCGTTAAAGCGTCTGCAGCAAAGCTATGAGGGCTTCGGCTACGGCATCAAGGCTGTGATGAAGGCGGCAGAGCCATGGCGCAGCGAGGTCGTGGGTGTGGCGGCAGAGCTTATCCACGTGGATGATAAATACGTTGCCGCTATAGAAACGGCACTGGGCGAGGGCGCGCAAAACATCGTGATGCGTTCCGCAGCGGCGGCTAAGGCGGCTATTGGCTATTTAAAGAGCAGCGGCAGCGGACGTGCTACGTTTTTACCGCTTGATACGGTGCAAAGACGCCTGCCAAGCCGTGAGGAGGAGCAGCTGGCAAGGTTGCCCGGGGTCTTGGGCTATGCGGTTGATTTAATAAGCTATGAGGCCGAGGCTGAAAACGCTATCCGCTTTTTGCTGGGACGGGTGCTGGTTGCCGAAAATATTGACGCGGCGCTGGCAGCAGCTAAGGCAGCGCGTTACCGCCTGCGCGTGGTGACGCTTGACGGCGACGTAGTCAATGCCGGTGGTAGCTTGACCGGCGGCAGCAGAAAGCGCAAGGAAGGCTACTTGACACGTAACGTGGAAATTGCCCAAGCTGCAGCGCAGGTAAAAGAGCTACACCAGCAGATGCTGACCTGGCAGGAGCAGCTGGAGCAGGAGGAAGCAATAGAAAAGCAGCAGAGAGAGCAGCTGCAGCAGCTGGCAGAAGGGCTGCGCAAGGAGCAGCTGGCGGCTGACGGGCTGGAGCTGAAGCAGAAGCAGAACGAGGAGCAGAAAAAGCGTGATGACGAGCGCCTGCTGCTGCTTTTGGATGACCGTAGCAGCGTAACAGCGGCGTATATGGCAAGCCGCGACAGGCTTAAGGAGCTGCGCTTGGCTGTGGCAGAGCGCGAGGGCCGCGATAATGAGGCCAAGGAGCTGCTTGAAGGCATCAAAAAGGAAATTGCCGGCTACGGCAGCGCCGTTACAGCCTTGGATAACCAGCTGCAGGATGCCAAAATTGCTTTGGAAACCTCTACGGCGAAGGCACAGCTTATCAGCAGCAATATGCAGAATATGGATGCAGATGCGCTGCAGCTGCAAAGGGAAATGGCGTCTAACCAAAAGGAAAAGGAGCGTCTGGCGCAGGTAATTGCAAGCTGCGGGGA
>CAVAHH010000300.1:0-2356 GCA_963588395.1 bacterium | reverse complement strand
TTCTATATCTATGCTGCCAAACAGCATATCTTCTGTCACGTTCAAGGGCAGCGTCAGCAGGCGGCGCTCGCCGATCAGCTCCTGCGCACCACGTGCCAGCACTGATTTGCCGCCGCCCTTGGCTCCGCCAATCAAAAGACCGCCGGCCTTAGGATTTACCAAGGCAATCATCAATGCATTTTTTGCCTGCTCCTGGCCAACCACTGCCGCAAACGGATAAATTGCATCTTTAAGCATAGCAAGCTCCCCTTAGCCTTCAGCAGATAAGAAGCTTTCTACCTTATCCCAATCCAGCTCGCCCTCTTCAAACGGTCGACGGCGCATACGATGCGGCAGCACCAGCTTGGCTGCCTGCTTAATATCATCCAAAGTTGCCTGCGTCCTGCCGTCAAAGGCAGCAACGGTCAGCGCGGTCTTGATAACCGTAATATCCGCACGGTGACCGTCAACTCCCAGCTCTACTGCCAGCTTGGCAACCGTTGCCAAAAGCTCGTCGGCAATCGTAACCTGCGGCAGTAGCTTGCCGGCAGTAACAATCTTAGCAGCCAGCGCATCCTGCTCCTCCTGCCAGGAAGCAATAAAGCTATCGGCATCCTGCTCATAGGCCAGACGGCGCTTAATAACCTCCACGCGCTGCAGCGGGTCATGCTCGCCGGTAACAACCACGCTCAGGCCGAAGCGGTCCAAAAGCTGCGGACGGATATCACCCTCCTCGGGGTTCATGGTGCCAACCAGTACAAAGCGTGCGGGATGCGAATAGGATACGCCCTCGCGCTCAACTGTATTTATACCCATAGCGGCAGCATCCAGCAGCACGTCTACAACATGGTCATCCAACAGATTGATTTCATCCACATACAAAATATTACGGTTGGCCTGCGCCAAAATGCCGGCTTCAAATTTCTTTTCACCATGCTTAATAGCATGCTCGATATCCAAGGTACCTACAACGCGGTCCTCAGTGGCACTGACAGGCAGCTCCACTACACGCATTTTAACGGTTTCCTCAGGCAGCACGCCTTCCTTGTGCAGCAACGTAGTGCAGTCGTCGCACAGCAGGCTGCTGTTATGCGGGTCACAATGAAAACGGCAGCCATGCACAGCAGCCATCGGCGGCAGCAGCTCGGCCAAAGCGCGGACGGCAGTGGATTTCGCCGTACCCTTTTCGCCTTTAATCAATACACCGCCCAGGGCGGGATTAATAACATTTAAAATCAAGGACAGCTTCATTTCTTCCTGTCCCACAATCGCAGTAAACGGATAGACAGCAGTGCGTTTCATTTATATTCCTCCAGTTATTAAAACAAACTATCAATAAAACTCTTTTGTAATTATAAAGCGTCTACTAGGTATACACGCAAGTAATTTTTTTAAAATATTCTGCAGTGCTTATGCATCACCACGCTCTTCAATTTCTCCTTCGATATTGAGCAGCAGCTCCTGCAATTGCTGCTTGGTTGCTTCCTTAGCCTTCCACAAGCCGCGCTGCTCTGCCTCCAGCAACACCTGGGCAATACGCTGCAGCGCCCAAGGGTTAACCTCGCTGAACCACTGCTGCATATCCTCGGCCAGTGCGTATTTTTCGGCAAATCTTTCGTACATCCAGTCCTCCATGACGGCGCTCGTCGCATCCCATTGGAAGCAGTTATCAACATAAGTTGCCAAATCACCGGCTCCTTTATAACCAAATTCCTTCATACCCTTTATGTATTTAGGGTTGACCGCTTCACCGCGGAACAGACGTTTAACCTCCTCATCCAATGTGCGGATTACTACATGCTGACGGTCGGAGCTGTCGCTGCAATAATTTTTCGGCATCTTGCCGCTAAAATTGCGCACGGCGGCAATCATGCCCCCGCGATAAGCATTGTAATCATCAGAGTTCAACAGGTTGGTTTCACGGTTGTCTATATTGCTGACAGTAACCTCCAGCTTCGCCATGCGGTTTGTAAACAGCTCCGGCCTGTACTGTCCCTTTTCGCCCTCGCCATAAACGTGGGCACCCCAACGCACATAAACATCAGCAATATCGCCCAAGTTATCCCAGTTACGGGCAGCCAACAGCGCGCTCACACCTGCACCGTGCGCACCCGGCGGATCGCCGAAAATACGGTAGGAGGCCTGTCTCCAGGCCTGTGCCTTCTCCATACCCTCGCTTTCCAGGCGTTGCGACTCCTCTACTACATGCTTACGTACATAGTTATCCTCAAAGCTTTCTTCCAGCTCTGCTACCTGCTGCACTGCTTTATCCAGCCAGCACACTGCTCCCGGCAGCGTATCACGGAACAAGCTGCTGATACGTCCCGTCACGTCCACACGCGGACGCTTAAGCTCATCAAGCGGAATAATTTCTATG
>CAVAHH010000299.1:0-2361 GCA_963588395.1 bacterium | reverse complement strand
GTAGCTTTGGTGGCGACGTAGACGAAAAATGGCGCGTAGACGCTGGCTTGAGATTCAGCTTCTAAAAATTATAAATCCTAAAGCATAATGCCTGGTAAAGCATAATGCCTGGTAAAGCATAATGCGACGGCAGGCAGAACGTAATGCTTCTGCCTGCCATTTTTATAGCTGTCCGATGCCCGCCCTTTGCCGAGGGAAGGGCATTGTACATAGATAAAATGTATTTTTTGGTAGTTTTGTGAGTTTGCAAAGGAGTGAATGGTATGAGTATAACTAAATCTTCAAAACGTAAGCTGGCGTTGGCAGTGGCCGTGGCACTGGGGTGTGGCGTAATGAACATTGCTTTTGCAGAGCAGACGGCTACGGAGTTCAATGCACCGATTACAGGTGATGTGACTGCAGATGAAGCCTATGCCGGTATTGCTAAAGAATATAGTAGCACGAGCAATATTTATACATTTACTAAGGATAGCGTTATTACAGTTGATGATACGAAGACAACTCCGTTTACTATTTCCGACAGTACTGGCAAGGAATATAATGTTAGTGCGGCAATAGCTAACAATCCTACATCAGGATATTATATTTATGTTGTTGCTCCGGATAATAAGCTTACGCTAAATGTTAAGGCCGGTGGTGATAACGTTGCTGCAGGTTTACTGCAAACATCTGCCAGCCGTGCTTTGAACATAGGCAATAATAGTTATGGCCTTGTGAACGGGATAGATATTAATGTAAGTGCGTCGCAGGACAGCACACAAAAATCCTATGGTGTTTGGCGTGCAGTTACTGATACAGCCCAAAAGGGTGTGTCGTTCTATCTTGCAGATGCTATGAACATCAATGTAGATAATCCTAATGGTGCCTATGGCATTGCTGTGAGCACTCCAGAGGGCGGGGCAGAGAATGTAGTCTATAATGCAAGCAGTGTGAGCGTTAATGGTGATGTAAACATCAAGGTTAGCGGCAATGAAAAGGCCGAATCTGTGGCAGATAACAGTGCCGGGCTTTATGTCGGTATTAATAATGGCAAAATTTATGTCTATGGTAAGGCTAATATTGAAAGCGCTGGCAATGGTTTAGCTATAGTTCCTACAAGCTCCGCCTCCTCCTACAGTGCACAGCTTATCAGAGTAAGCAAGGGTGGCAAAATTGCTATAACGCCGGCAGAGGACGGCTCGGAGCGTTACGCTATTTATAATGAGTACGGCTCTGTTCAATATGGCGCAGGTACCCAGAGCGGACTTAACAGTAAGAGCGGTGCTGTTGTTATGGGCACCGGTCAACAAATTGATGGCGATGTGTATATTGGCGACAATAGCAAGAACATCCTTTATCTGGGCCTGAGCGGTGATGACGCCTATATGAACGGCGTTATTAAGGAAGCCGGCAGCTTTAGTAATGTGACATTGATCTTGAATGATGGAGCTGTTTGGAATAATACCGCTTTTAATAGCAGTAATAAAGGCACTAACACAACGCTGAAATACATAAGCGGTGTTAATGGTTTGCTACATCAAAGTGCAGATAGCGGTAATGTTACTATCCAAAATCTGGACAGCCATATGCTGAATATTGCTTATGAGCATGACAAGAGTGATCCAAGCAAAATTTTGGGTGGTGATGTTATAATCGAAAAGGCTTCTGAGGACAGCGGCATTAATGTATATACCGATTATGATGATAGCCTGAGTACAGAGGCCAACAGAGAAGCTGCTTTGAACGGACTTGCCAATAAAATTTATTATTCTGCCTATACCGAGGGCGAAGATAACGTGACCGGTACTGTCAGCATTGCCGAAGGCCTTACCAGCAGATCTATCACCAAGTATTTTGCTGATATGAGCTTTGACGCAACCACAGGACAAGGTTATCTTGCTAAGGACAGCACCATCAATGAATACGTAAAGCCCGAGGGACAAAGTACGGCGGAATTTACCCAGCATATTGTTGGCGACCCATCTAAGACTACGGATTACACAGAGGCTGGCGTTTATCAAAATGGCAAATACGTATTTACGCAGGACACCAAGATTGACGTAGATCCCAATTCTGATAATGTAGTTGCAGGTCCGTGGCTCACCACTTTCCAATCTGGCATTTTCAGCGGCTACAATGAAGAAAATGTTTCTGTAGACTTGAATGGTCATGCATTGGACTTGAATATTGAAAACAAAGGCAGTGTTACCGGTATTGCCGGCGTTGGTCCTACCGGCAAGGTAGAAATCTTTAATGCCGGTCCGATGAGCGTTAATGCAGTCAGCACCAGTGGTGGTCAGACTGCTGCTTTGTTCGTCAATGGCGGCGGTCAGCTGTATATCCACAATGGTGGCGACAACCTGGAAAGCAAGGTTCTTACTC
>CAVAHH010000298.1:0-2363 GCA_963588395.1 bacterium | reverse complement strand
GTACCTGCCTGCCACTGGCGACAACGTGGGCCGCTGCACGCAGGTACACATCTGTATTGCCGCTGCCTGTGATGCCCTGCAGCAAAAAACCCTGCGCCCTGCGTGCATCTGACGCCTGGTTAATCTGCTGCACCGCCTTTCGCTGTTCATCCGTCAGCTGCAGGGCTGCGTCTGCCTGCTGCATTTGGTTGTAGCTGTTACGCAGCACGCGCTTTTGCACTGTCACCGCCAAGCCGTTTTGCGCCAAGGTACGCGCTACGGCCGCACTCACGCCTTTAGCTGCCAGCTCGCTCACGCTCAGGGGCATGGCTGCCTGCAGCAAAACGCCCAAGGCAGCATGCTGCGCCTTGGCACGCTTGGCCAGTGTGCCTGCTGCCTGCACCTCTTTACCAGCTTCGCTAATGCTGTAGGCCAGTACGGTTTTATCCTGCAGGCGTTCTTTATACACGTAATACAACAGCCTGCCACGTTCATCGCGTACCGCGCGACGCTTAATGCTGCTTTTGCCGGGGACGAAAAGACGCATTGCCTCGGCCAGCGAGCACATATAATATTGTGCCATCCAGCGCGCTGTGACCAGCATCTCCTCGTCAAACCAAGGAACGTCGCCAATAGCAGCCTCTATGCTCTTGAGCTTGGCTGCAAGGTCAGCGTCCTGAGGCAAGGGCATGCGCTCCACCACAAAGCCCTCCACCTTCTGGCCGCTAAAGGGCACAACCACGCGCCAGCCGCTGTCCACAAAGTCCAGCTTTGGCGGAACTGCGTAGGTAAACTGCTTGAAGAGATTTTTTACTGGCAAATTGATAGCAACATTAACAGCAAACATAAACGCCTCCTGCGAAAAATATCTGTTCTTAATTATAACATATACCAGCAAGAAGATAAATTACAGATTAGTGCCAAAAGCAAAGGAGCTATTGCCTCGCTGCAGCTCCTATAACGGGATTCAGGACAATAGCTCCTTGAAAAATTTGCTTTATAAACTTGTTATAAGGTATTAAAGATCATCTTCACTTTGTTGGATAGAGCCTTTAACCTTGTTGGTGCGCTGCCAGAAATAAGCAACAGCAACCAAGGCAATACCGATAGCGTCGGTATAAACGCCCGGGATGATCATGCCGATACCGCCAGCCAGGAACAGGATGCGCTGCGGAATGTTCAGCACGTTATTGCAGAAGCCGATCATAGCCATAGAAGCGCCCCACATACCGATGATGGCAGTGAAAGCACTATAACAAATGGTGAACGGCGTTGCGTTAATCATCAGCAGCTCGGGAGCCAATACAAAGATATACGGCACGATAAAGGCTGCAATCGCCAGCTTAGCGGCGATAACACCGGTACGCATAGGATTAGCACCGGCAATACCTGCGCCGGCATAAGCAGCTAGGGCAACAGGCGGCGTAACGTCGGCAACGATACCAAAGTAGAAAGCAAACATGTGCGCTGCCAGTACAGGCACATTCATCTGTACTAAAGCAGGAGCTGCAATGGTAGAGGTAATAACGTAGTTAGCAGTTGTCGGTACGCCCATGCCAAGGATCAACGAGGTGATCATGGTGAAGAACATCGCAGGCAGCAAATTGCCGCCAGCCAAATCCAAAAGCGCGGTGGCAATCTTCAGGCCGACGCCGGTTTTGGTAACAACGCCGATGATGATGCCGGCGGTAGCGCAGGCGATAAGTACGCCCAAAACACCCTTAGAGCCGTCAATCAGGCCCTGCACGATCTGGCCAACGCCGATGCGGGTGGATTTGCGCAGGCAGGAGCAGATGATAGTCAGCACGATGGCTGCCAGAGCGGCACGCATCGGAGTGTAACCGCTAACAAGCAAATACACGATAACAACCAAGGGAATTGCCAAGTGGCCTTTTTCCAGGAATAGCTCCTTAAACTTGGGCAGCTGGTCACGCGGAGTACCCTTCAGGCCAAACTTCTTAGCTTCGTAATGCACGCCCAGCCATACGCCAATGTAGTACAGCATAGCCGGGATAACGGCTGCCTTTACAACCTCAAAATAAGGCACGCCTACAAATTCTGCCATCAAAAAGGCTGCAGCACCCATAACAGGGGGCATCAGCTGACCGCCGGTAGAGGCAGCGGCCTCAACAGCACCTGCAAATGCAGGACGGTAACCCAGATTTTTCATCATCGGAATGGTGAAGGCACCAGTGCCGGCAACGTTGCCAACGGAGCTACCGGATACTGTACCCATAAGGCCGGAGGACAAGACGGCAACCTTTGCAGGGCCGCCTGCTGCCCAACCTGCGATGGCGTTGGCAATGTCGATGAAGAATTTACCCAGGCCGGTGGTTTCCAGATAAGCACCAAAAAGAATAAACAGGTAAATGAAAGTAGAGGAT
>CAVAHH010000297.1:0-2366 GCA_963588395.1 bacterium | reverse complement strand
AAGAGCTGGACAACCTGGGCGTTCGCGTTGCTAACCTGGAGAAAAAGGCTGACAACGTAAAGATCACCGGCGAAGCTAAATATCGTTATTGGGATAACGACATCACTGGCAAGAATGGCTCTAAAGACATGCTGCGTTCCCGTATCTGGGTAACCGGTCAAATTAATGATGACTGGTCCTACAAAGGAATGATCGAGAACGTTCAAAACTTCCAACACAGCAACAGCGGTGAAGAAACCACTAAATTCCAACGTGCTTACGTTGTAGGTAAATTGGGCGGCCTGGCTGTTCAAGCTGGTCGTTATGGCTTCACTGATTTCACCGGCGGCAACATTTATGATACCCGTATGGATGGCGGCCAAGTTGCTTACGGCAAGGACGTAAAGCTGACCCTCGGCGCCGGCAAAGCTGCTGATGGTGATGGCATCAGTGAAAAAACCAAAACCTTCAAAGCAGAAGATATGTACTATGCAAATCTGGGTGCTAAGATCGGCGTTGTTAATGCTAACGTTGGCTACTACAAATTTGAAGACGTTGTTAAACTGGCTGATGATGATGCAATCTGGGCTGTTGGCGTAGCCTTCCCGCTGGTTAAAGACCTGAAATTCGGTGCTCAATACCTGAAATCCGACTATGACAGAAATGATGTTGATGATGACGGCTATGTACTGAGCCTGAACTACAAGGGCGCTAAGTCCTCTAAGGCTGGCTCCTATGGCATCTATGCTAAATACTATGATCAATCCGTTGGTACCTACCTTGCTCACACCATGAACGCTGGTACCTACAGCGAGTTTGGCATTGCTGATGAGGGCTTCAAGGGCTACATGGTTGGTGCTGACTATGCTTTCGCTAAGAACATTGTTGGTGCTGTTGAATGGTATGATCTGGAAGCTAAGGAAGGCAGCAAGGACGCAGAGACCCTGTATGCTCACCTGAACTTCATGTTCTAATTTGAACAACAAGTAAATAGTACGCGCGTATAAAAAACGTCCTCCCGCAAGGGAGGGCGTTTTTGTGTTCTTTAATAGGTGTAATAGATATATGCTTCACCTCACTAGACAAATTATAGCACTAGATGTTTATTTTTGTCTGGGACTAGACAAAAACCATTCAGCCTTAGATAAAATCATCTGGTGCATAAGCGCATGCAGCCAAATTTCAATTTCTTTGTGAAACCTGCAAATAAAAAAAGGATTTTTGCTGCCTGTGCAAGAATAAAATATAGTTACCAAAGCAATTTAAGGAGATTGGGCAGATGGTTATAGGTATTGGCTGTGACATTATAGAAATTGAGCGTATTTCCCGGGCAATAGCACGCGCTGCCTTTGTAAGGCGTGTGTTTACTGCGGATGAAATAGCTTACTGCCAAAGCCGTGGCCAGCAGGCTGCTGCCAGCTTTGCTGCCCGCTTTGCAGCTAAGGAAGCCGTACTCAAGGCCTTAGGAACGGGCCTGCGCGGCGGCAAGCTGCAGGAAATTGCGGTGACGAACAACGCCTTGGGCAAGCCTGAGGTGCGCCTTAGTGGTTACTTTGCCGGCTTGGCAGAGCAGCTGGGCGTAAAAAATATAAGAATCAGCCTGAGCCATAGCAAGGAAATGGCAATGGCTTACGTAGTAATGGAGGATGGAAAATGAAGCTAGTTACAGCACAGGAAATGAAACAGATTGATTTACAGGCGCAGACAGAATATGCAGTGCCGGGGATTGTCCTTATGGATACGGCTGCGCAGGCTGTGGCAGATGCCGCAGTAGAAGCGCTTGATGCGGTTGATGGCCAGAGCGTGGTTGTTTTTTGCGGCGCAGGCAATAACGGCGGCGACGGCTTTGGCGCTGCCCGCTGGCTTGCAAGCTATGGCGTGGAGGTGCGTGCCTTCGTGGTGGGCGCGGCATTAGAAGCTGTTACAGGTGACGCTGCCAGCGAGCTGATGATGTTCACTAAGGATGGCGGCCGTGTGGATGTTATCGCCGGCGAGGATGACTGGGTGCTGGCCGAGCTGGCTGCCAGTCGTGCGGACGTAGTTGTTGACGCGCTTTTGGGCACAGGCTTCCATGGTGAGCTGCAGGGAGATTTGCTGCGTGCCTGCAGGCTGATTAATGCCTGCGGTAAATATGTGCTGGCGGTGGATGTGCCGACAGGCGTGAATGCGGACAACGGCGCTGCGGCTGAGCAGGCAGTGCGTGCGGACGTGACTGTGACGATGGGCTTGGTCAAGAGCGGCCTTTTGCTTTACCCGGGACGTGAATACTGCGGTGATATTGAGCTGGCGGATATCGGCTTGCCTGCTAAGCTGGTGGATGCCTGTGAAAGCGGCAAGTTCCGCCTGACAGAGGACGTTGTGCGCGAGCTTTTGCCTCTGCGTAAGGC
>CAVAHH010000296.1:0-2408 GCA_963588395.1 bacterium | reverse complement strand
GCCGTACACAGGCAGCGTTCTGTGCTGCAGTGCCATAATCTCGTGCTTTGCGGTTTCGGCTGTCACCTCCAGGCACTCGGGCAGGCTTTCGGGCTCCACAATCAGTGAATGGTAGCGGGCCGCCTCAAAGCCGTCCGGCATATCCTTGAAGATGGGCGTTGGCGCTGTCAAATACATCCTGTCACTCTTGCCATGCACAATTTGCGGTGCATGCACCACCTTGCCGCCAAAGGCCTCGCCAATCGCCTGATGACCTAGGCAGACACCCAGGATGGGGAACCTGCCTGCCAGCTGGCAGATAACCTCCAGGCAGATGCCTGCCTGCTGCGGATTGCCCGGGCCAGGGGAAATGATGATGTGGCTTGGCTTTAGGCTTTCGATTTCGTCAATCGTGATTTTATCATTGCGCACAACCTTGATATCAGGGTTGATTTCACCAATAAGCTGATACAGATTAAAAGTAAAGCTATCGTAGTTGTCAATTATCAAAATCATCGCTTACTCCTCCTCTGCCGTCATACGTAGCGCCGTCATGCAGGCGCCTGCCTTATTTACTGTTTCCTGAAATTCGTTGTCTACAACCGAATCGGCCACGATGCCGCCACCGGCCTGGATATAAACCCTGCCCGCCTTCTTCACCATCGTGCGAATGGTAATGCAGATATCCATGTTACCGCCAAAATCCAGATAACCCATGCCACCACCATAAATACCGCGGCGCTCAGGCTCCAGCTCGTCAATAATCTCACAGGCGCGGATTTTGGGAGCACCGCTGAGCGTACCTGCCGGGAAGACGGCTTTTAGGGCGTCCATGGCGTCCTTGTCCGCGCTCAGCGTGCCGGTCACCTTGCTGGTGATGTGCATAACATGCGAAAAGCGTTTGATGGCCTTGTAATCGCTCACCCTTACGCTACCAAAGTCACACACACGGCCCACGTCGTTGCGTCCCAGGTCTACCAGCATATTATGCTCGGCAATCTCCTTTGTATCAGCCAAAAGCTCCTTTTCCAGAGCGATGTCCTCCTCCGCAGTTTTGCCGCGGCGGCGAGTGCCTGCGATCGGCATGCTGATCACCTGCCTGCCAACCACCTTCACCAGGGTTTCAGGCGAGCTTCCGGCAATTTCTACATCGTCGTTGTGCAAAAAGACCATGTACTGCGAGGGATTGGTGGTGCGCAGGTAGCGGTAGGCGCTAAACAGGCTCTGATCATAGCTGGCGCTGAACTTTTGCGCGTACACAATCTGGAAGGCATCACCATTTTTGATATATTCCTTGCAGCGTAGCACGTTCTTACTGTACTGCTCACGGCTCTGGTTGCTGGTAAATTCACCCAGGTTAGCTTTAACAGGCTTCACAGGCTGCACCGGTTGCAGCAGCATTTCTTCCATCGCCGCGATCTCACGCTCTGCCTTGGCGTAATTGATTTCGGGGTTATCGGTCTTGACGTTAACGATCAAAAAGATTTTTTGCTTGAGATGGTCAAAGGCGATGAGCTTGTCAAAAAGCATCAGGTCTACGTCGGCAAATTCCGCACTTCGCTCTTTATTCACCTGCATATCAGGCTCGCAATAGCGCATAAAGTCAAAGCCGAACATGCCCACCAGGCCGCCGGTAAAGTTGGGCAGACCCTCAATCTGCGGTGCCTTGTATTCATCCAGAATGTGACGGATACAGCCCAACGGATCCTTTTCCTGGTACTTGACGGCGGCGCCGCTGATTATTTCGGCATTGCCGTCGGTAAGCTTTAAGCGCAGCACCGGGTCATAGCCCACAAAGGAATAACGTGCCCAATGCTCGCCGCCCTCAATGCTTTCTAACAAAAAATAATTGCGGCTGCTACGGCGCACATTGTCCAAGAAGGCCAGCGGTGTCAGCATATCAGCCAGACATTCCTTAGCTACAGGCACAGCCTTGTAATCAGCGGCGTAAGCCTTTACCTGCTCCAAGCTCAAATTCAACATTTTGTCACCTCGTAAAATCTTCCTGCTTAGTCAAACTAAAAAGCCTGCCCCTAAATCCGATTTTTTCAATCAAATTCAAGGACAGGCTATAAATACAAATACCTGCGGTACCACCTTGATTCGCCAAACTTACGGCGCTCTTTCGCAGAGTGCTGACACACCCCTCGCCCTTAACGCTGGCGCAACGTCGCTGAATACTCTCACGCTTGTGATTTGACAGCACCCTCAACGGTCCATTTATCAGCCTGCATCTCTACCTGGCTCCCAGCTCCCCAGGCTCTCTGTAAGCGCATCTACTGACTTGATCTCCGTCTCAACGGTTTGTGGTTTTTTTGAAGTTGCACCCAGTTTACCACTCCAGCCAAGGTGCGTCAACATCTTTTTACAAAAAATATTATTAAGGCTTTTTATTGTATAAAACTGTAAAGTGAGTAACAGTTTTGCTA
>CAVAHH010000295.1:0-2455 GCA_963588395.1 bacterium | reverse complement strand
GAACCGTACTGACGGCCAGGCAAACACAAGCCCTGAAGCCTGCGCCAGCTACTCCCTTTAGTTAGAAGCGCTATGAAATTTTATTCCGCTACTAATTATTAATCAGCCCAAACGGTTTTCATCAGCTTAGGATATTCATCATTCAGATGGTTAGCAAGTACGTCGATAACTGCGTGGATCATCTGCGGTACGAATTGATCATCGGTGGAAGGAATGCAGCTTTCGAGGATGATATTGCCTGCTTCATCTGCATAATATTTGAAAACCTTAAAGCTTTCGTTCAATTTATTGATATGGTCCAGCACAGCTTCTTTGTTTTCTTCTTTAACCAGGCCTGCGCCAACACGAACCTGCAGCATTACATAGATGCTGTCATCAATTACCAGCATTGTCGGCAGGTTTTGACCATTTACACCAATAGCGGAACGATATACAACAGGATGCATCTTTTGTTCTTCGGGAACATCCTCTTGGATTTCGGTTACCTCGCCCCATTTAATGTTGGCTGCTTCAAGAAATTCCTTATAAGCTTCAGCTTTCTTATTCATCATAAGACCTCGCTTTCATTGTTATACCTCTATTATACACTAAAAAATGATTTTGTGTACATTTTTTATTTGCTATATTTTCTTTTTTGCATAAAATTCACAGCTCATTCCGCCAGCATATCAAGCTTTTCGGAGATTTTTATAGGTTACATGGCTCATGCTTCTTACATTTTCTCCAGAGCTACACTTTGTGTAGCTTTATTTAAACGTAATGCAAGCTCATGGTATTTATTTAACGTGCTACGGTGGCCTACGCTGACAACAGTGGTCTGCTGCAGGCGCTCCGCCAGCAGGCTGTACATTGCTGCCTCGGTTTCCTCATCCAGAGCCGATGTTGCTTCATCCAAAAACAGCCATTGGGGCTGCTGCAGATGCGCGCGCACAAAAGCCAGGCGCTGCTGCTCGCCCACTGAAAGCACGTGGCTCCAATCAGCCTCCACGCCCAGCTTATCCTTGAGATAGCCTATCTGACACAGATCCATCAAAAAGACAAGCTCCTCATCACTACAGGGTTTATTTCCCGGGTAATTGAGCGCTTCACGCAGGGTTCCCAGCGGCAAATACGGCTTTTGCGGGATAAACATAAGCTTGCTACGCTCAGGCAGACTGATCTTACCCTCTACAAATGGCCAGATGCCGGAAATCGCACGCAGCAAGGTGCTTTTGCCGCAGCCACTCACGCCCTTGATAAGCACATTGTGCCCAGGCTGCAGCGTAAAATTAAGATCACCTAAAAGCTTGCTGCCATCAGGCAAATTTATTTGCATATCCTCCAGCATCACGGCATCTGCTGCAGCAAAGCGTTCCACCTGAAAGCGCTGCGCCTGCTGGGATACATCATGCATATGGCGGCCAAAGTAGGTCAAACGCATAACAACTGCCTGCCACTGTGCGATGCTGCTGTACATATCCACAAAATAGGACAAGGAATCCTGCACCCTGCCAAAGGCACTAGCAACCTGCATCAGGCCGCCCAAGCTGATTTGCTTGGAAAGATAGCGGTTCATAGCAACCACGAAGGGGAATATAATGGCAATCTGTGAATAACCGGAATTTAAAAATACCAGCTGCTTCTGCTTGTTGACCAGCTTCCAGAAGTTGTCCAAAAGCTGTTTAAAGCGTTGCTTAAAGACGCTCCCTTCCTGCGCCTCGCCCTCGTAGAAGGCGACACTTTCGGCACTCTCACGCAGGCGCATCATGCTAAAACGAAAATCAGCCTCGTAGCGCTGCTGCACAAAGTTTAGCTTTACCAGCTTATGTCCCACCTTGTGCGTAATATAAGTGCCAATAATTGAATAAATTAGCGAAGCCCACAGCATATAACCATTAATCGTCCATGTATGCCCTGCAAAGCTAAAGGATAGGGGTCCTGATAGCTGGTACAAAATAACAACGAAGGAGGCAAAGGTACAAAAGGCTTTGAGAATGCCAATAGCAAAGCTCAAGGTCATTTCTACAAACTGGCGCACATCCTCACTGATACGCTGGTCAGGGTTATCCGTATCCTTGCCAAACATCTGCAGATTATAGTAGGTTTTGTTCTTCAGCCAAATATCTATAAAGCGTGTTGTCAGCCAGCGACGCCAGTTCAGGATCAGCGTCTGCTGCAGATAGTAGGAATAAACCGCTAGAATAATATAGATAGCTGCCAACCAGGAAAAATGAATCAGTTCAGCAAAAATCTTATCTGTTTCATAATTTTGCAAGGCACTATAAAAGCTGTTATTCCAGGTGTTTAACTGAACCAGCATATAAACAATACCCAGCGTCAAGGCAATTATGCACGCCAAAAGGAAAAAAGCCTTTTTCTTCTCCTCTGACTGCCAATAGCTTTTAGTCAAGTACCAGACATCTGCAAAAAACTGTCTGGTAAGATTAAATTTTTGCATTCGGCAGGACTCCTCTGT
>CAVAHH010000294.1:0-2465 GCA_963588395.1 bacterium | reverse complement strand
CGCTGATATCGTTCCGCGTCCTTACCTGTCACTTTTGGTAGATGGCTGCATGGAAAAGGGCAAGGATATTAGCCGCGGCGGCGCTAAATACTGCCTTGGTCCTGTGCTCACAGGCATCGGCCTGGCCGACAGCGCCAACGCCCTCATCGCAGTAAAGAAGCTTGTTTTTGAGGAGAAAAAATATACGCTGGCCGATTTTGTTGCTGCATTAAATGCTGATTGGAAGGGCTATGAGGCTATGCGCCGTGACGTACTAGCCTGCCCCAAATACGGCAATGATGATGACGAGGTGGATTACACCGCCAGCCAGCTTTCGGACTTTTATCATGACGAAATCGTCATCCACAAGGATATTTTCGGTGCACCGTTCAACAGTGCCTTTATGGGCATTTCCAACTACATCCCCGCAGGCACGGTTGTCGGCGCTACACCTGAAGGCCGCATGAGCGGTTCTCCTCTCACCGAAGGTGTTTCTCCGCACGCAGGCACCGATATTACCAGCCCCACCGCTGCCCTGTGCAGTGCTGCCAAAATCAATCAAACCTTCCACAGTGGCGGCACATTGGTCAACATCAAGCTGTCTCCTGACCTCATCGCTACTGACCGCGGTCTGGCCAACCTTGCTGCCCTCATCCGCGCCTACTTCGCCCAAGGTGCCTTCCACGTACAATTCAACGTTATTTCGCCCAAGGTACTGCACGAGGCGCAGGAACGTCCTGAGGAATACCGCGATCTGCTGGTGCGTGTAGCAGGTTACAGCACGCAGTTTGTCAATCTGTCCAAGAAAGCACAGGACGCCATTATCGAGCGCACGACCTATGAAACCATGTAATATCTTCCAAATTCAACGCCTGTCCGTTAATGACGGTGAAGGGATACGCACCACGGTATTTTTTAAAGGCTGCCAGCTGCGCTGCCGCTGGTGCGCCAACCCCGAATCCTGGCGTTTTGAGCCACAGCTGATGTTTTTGCCGCACAAATGCGTAGGCTGCGGTGCCTGTGTCAGTTCCTGCCCCAAGCATGCCAACTGGCAGGATGATGCAGGAACGCTGCACTTTAACAGTAGCAGCTGCACCCTCTGCGGCCGTTGTATCAGCATCTGTCCCGCAGGCGCACGCCAGCAGATGGGCAGGGCTATGAGCATTAATGACGTCATTAGTGAACTGAAAAAGGATTACCTGTTTTACGCCGAGTCTGGCGGCGGCGTCACCTTTTCGGGTGGTGAGCCATATTTACATCCAGAATATCTAGCGCAGCTAACAAATGCGTGTCACGCTCTTGGCATAGACACCTGCACCGAAAGCTGTGGCTTCTTTGATTTTGATAGCGTCAGCAAGCTGATTGCTGATATGGACGCCCTCTTTTTTGACATCAAAATTATGGATACGGCCAAGCACAAGCATTACACCGGTCAAAGCAATGCCATTATCTTAGAAAACATCGCCAAAGCCAGTGCTATAAATAATAATATCACCGTGCGTGTGCCCGTGATTGCCGATGTCAATGATGATTACGCCAATATGCACGCTATGTGCAAATTTTTGACACAAAAAACCCATATCCGCCGCGTAGAGCTTTTGACCTACCACAAACTGGGCCTTGAAAAAATGACCGCCCTAGGCATGCCTGCCCTCATCTTTCATCCTCCCACCGAGCAACGTTTAGAGGAGCTAAAAGAAATAATCACAGGCTACAAAATTGAAAATGTAAGCTACAAATAAAAGAAGCTGGCCTTTATGGCCAGCTTCTCTTGCTTTACGTATGTTTTTAGATCTTCGTCATTACAGCAATCAGCAGCTTAGCTCTGCTAAAGAGCGTATCCACAACTGCGTACTCCTCCGGAGTGTGATTACGTGCGCCCTGTACGCCCATAGCGCAGATGGTGGGAACGCCGGCTGCCGTAGTATAGGCACTGTCGCTGCCGCCGCCAACAGCCTTGGGAGTAGGAGCAGGCAAGCCTGCCTCCAACGCTGCAGCACGTACCAAATCAAACAAATCCTGCGTACCTGCAACCTGCTGCATATTGCGGAATTCCGTCAGGCTGGTGAATACGGTCTTGGTATCAGGAACATATTGCTTATCAGCAATTTCCTGTACCTTCTTTTTCATTTCAGCAACATATTTAAAATCGCTATAACGCATATCGCACTTAATCTTAGCGTAGGCAGGAACAGCATTGCTTACGGTACCACCTTCAATAATGCCAACGTTAAAGGTACATCCCGTATCCCAGTTGGTCAGTGCGTTGACGTCAATCGCCTTATGGCAGATTTCCATAATAGCGCTACGACCGTTTTCAGGATCATTGCCTACATGCGCACTACGGCCATAGGCCTCCAAGGTAAACTGCCATACACCCTTGCGCTCTACAACCAAACCACCATCCTCGAAGCCAGTTTCAAAGTTGAAGGCAGCAAAGGCGCCCTTGCTTTCAGCCATAATAGCTTCTGCAGCCTGCCCCTTAC
>CAVAHH010000293.1:0-2467 GCA_963588395.1 bacterium | reverse complement strand
CTACTACGCTGGCCGCGTCCTTCACACGCACTGCGCGGATAACGGGCAGGTCCGTCAGCTGCTTTAAACTTCGACAGTATTGCTCGCTTTCGTCACCATGCAGCTGGATGAAGTCTATCGTCCCTGAGCGCGCCAGCTGCGCGATAAAGTCCTGCTCAGCGTTGACAAAGACACCCACTGCCTTAATCTGCGGTACGAGCATTGACTTCAGCTGCAGCGCCTGCGCCGCTGTCACCTGCCTTTTGCTTTTAGCAAAGACAAAGCCTGCAAAATCCGGTAGCAGCTCGTTAACATATTCCACGTCCTGCCTGCGCCGCAGGCCGCAAATCTTAACCTTAACCTTATTCACCACGCATTTCCCGCAGCATCACCGCCGCATCGGGCGCACGCATTAGCGCCTCGCCCACCAGCACCGCCTGCACGCCTGCTGCCTTCAGTCCCAGCGTATCGCTGGCTTTTTGAATACCGCTTTCGGCAACAAAGATTTTATCCTGTGGAATAGCGTCCCGCAGGCGCAGGCTGTTGAGTGGGTTGACAGTAAAATCCTTTAAATTGCGGTTGTTGACGCCGATAATTTGAGCACCTGCTGCCAGTGCCATCTGCACCTCGTACGCCGTATGCGCCTCTACCAGAGCCGCCATTTTCAGACTATGCGCCTGCTCCAGATACTCTGCCAGCTGCTGTGCGCTCAGCAGGCTGCAGATTAAAAGCACTGCGTCCGCGCCCAGGTTTTTAGCTTCATAGATCTGATATTCATCGATGGTGAAGTCCTTGCGCAAAATCGGCAGCTGCACCGTGCGCCGCACTGCCTCCAGATAAGCGTCACTTCCCAAGAAGAATTTTGGCTCCGTCAGGCAGGAGATGGCACTGGCGCCACCAGCCTCGTACTCTGCTGCCTTGTGCAGGTAAATATCCTCAAAGTCCGGTGCGATAAGTCCCTTAGACGGTGATGCCTGTTTCAGCTCGGCAATAACGCTCAGACCAGGCGCCGCCAGCGCCGCCGCAAAATCCTTGCTGGTCGGACGACTCTCGGCCTCGTCACGCACGGCGTAAAAGCTTTTATGTTGCTTGAGCGCCTTAACACGCCCCACGGTATATTCAGCAATATCATCTAAAATCATAGGCGCCTCTTATTTATTGCTCAGCTCAATCAATTTTTCCAGCGTAGCCAAAGCCTTGCCGCTGTCAATCAGCTCTGCAGCCAGCTTAACACCCTCAGCGAAGCTTTCTGCCTTACCGCCGATGTACAGGCTGGCGCCGGCATTGAGCAGCACGGCGTTGCGCTTATGTCCCTTAGCACCGCCCAAAATATCGCGGGTGATCTGTGCATTTTCAGCAGGCAGACCGCCAACCAAATCAGCCTTGCTGCAGCGCTCCATGCCAAAATCCTCGGGTTTGATCACATAGTTTTTCATCCAACCGTCTTTAAACTCGCACACAGTAGTCGGTGAGCTTAAGGAAATTTCATCCAGCTTATCCTGGCCATATACAACCATGCCACGCTTTACACCCAGGTTCATCAAAACCTGTGCCAGCGGCTGCACCAGGTAACCATCATATACACCCAAAAGCTGCATCTTGGGGCTGCTGGGATTGGTGAGTGGGCCCAAAATGTTGAACACTGTGCGGATACCCAGCTCCTTGCGGATAGGGCCGACGTACTTCATCGAGGTGTGGTATTTTTGTGCGAAGAAGAAGCACATGCCCACCTCACGCAGCAGCTCCACGCATTTTTGCGGCTCCAGTGCTATATTTACGCCCAAGGCCTCCAGGCAGTCGGCCGTGCCGCATTTAGAGGAGGCTGCGCGGTTGCCGTGCTTGGCAACCTTCATGCCACCCGCTGCTGCAACCAAAGCCGCCGTTGTGGAAATATTGAAGCTATTGGCACCATCGCCGCCGGTACCGACAATTTCAAATACATCCATACCCGTTTCGCACTTTAGCGCATGGTCGCGCATAGCGGCAGCACAGCCGGCGATTTCATCCGTGGTTTCGGCAGTGGTGCTCTTGGTTGAAAGTGCTGCCAAAAAGGCCGCGTTTTGCGTAGCAGTGGTTTCACCGCCCATAATCTCGTTCATCACAGCATAGGCTTCATCATAGGTCAAATCCTGCTTATCAACAATTTTAACAATTGCTTCCTTAATCATTTTGTTTGCCTCCCTAAATTTCTCTCACTATCTGTTATATCTATTCCAACCGCTTACACAGCAGCTATTTACTTGAGCTCCAAAAAGTTTTTCAAAATCGTCCGTCCCTGTGGCGTCATAATCGACTCGGGATGGAACTGCACACCGTACACAGGCATCGTTTTGTGCTGCAACGCCATAATCTCGTGCTTTGCGGTTTCAGCAGTCACCTCCAGACAGTCAGGCAGACTTTCTGGCTCCACGATCAATGAATGGTAGCGGGCCGCCTCAAAACCGTCAGGCATATCCTTAAAGATGGGCGTTGGTGCCATCAAATACAT
>CAVAHH010000292.1:0-2490 GCA_963588395.1 bacterium | reverse complement strand
ACCATAGACAAACTAGCAAAGCGTTTCACGTGAAACGCTAATGCACACAAACACCAGCGGTTCTTACTTCTTGTAACAGTTTAAAATAATGGCTTAGCATTGCCTATTTTAGGCTTTTTTTGATTCTTAATGCGCAGGCTGACAACAACCTCGTCACCCTCCAGCGTCTGCTCCATGCTGACGGGAATACCCACATCCTTGATAGCACCAACAACCTGCTTGATGCTGTTCAGGTAAATACGCACGTCGTTCACAATAACCATACGCCTTTGCTTTTCCGGTTGCTTGGCATCCAGCAGCTTGGCGATATACTCCTCTGTTTGGCGCACACTGTACTTTTTTGCGATAATAACCTCCAGCGCCTCCAGGCGACGGGTGTCATCCGGTAGCTTTAAAAGAGCACGGGCATGCCGCTCGCTGAGAGCTGCATCCACCAACACCTTGCGTACTGTTGGCGACAAGCGCAAAAGTCGCAGCTTGTTAGCGATAGTCGACTGCTTTTTGCCTACGCGTGCCGCCATAGCCTCCTGCGTCAGATGAAACTGCTCCATCAGCTGCTCGTAGCCTTCGGCCTCCTCCAAATAATGCAAATCCTCACGCTGCAAATTTTCTATCAGTGCGATTTCAGCAATCTGCTGGCTGGTATATTCGCTGATTATTACAGGTACCTCCGTCAGCTTGGCCATCCGTGAAGCACGCAAACGGCGCTCACCTGCAATTAGCATATAGCGACCGTCCTCTGCCGGTGAAACCAAAAGCGGCTGCAGTACGCCGTATTGAGCAATCGATTCCGAAAGCTCAGTCAGCGCCGCCTCGTCAAAGGTTTTGCGCGGCTGGTAGGGATTAGCAAAAATCTGTGTAATCGGCACCTTTACAACCTTGACCTCATTGACAGGCTTGCGTTCGCCTAACACGCCGCTATCAGTATCCAATACCGAAAATCCGTCGTCTACTAACATCTTCATCCCCCTATCTAGCACCCAAGGGCTGCTTTTCTGGCGTACCTGCCTTACGCGGGTACGGCGCAGGAGTAGTTTTTATTTTAGCTATCCTTATTATAGCACGTCCATCGTCCAATCCGGGTAATTTTACAGGCTCGGCGCTAACAATTTTTCCCCCCAGGATCTTTACAGCAGCTTCACCCTCGGCAATTTCCTCAGCATATTTGCTACCCTTGAGGGCGATAAAGCTACCACCCTTTTTAGCAAGCGGCAGACAATACTCCGCCAACACACTCAAACGTGCTACAGCCCGTGCCGTCACCAAATCATACTGCTCGCGGTGCTTTTTATTGCGGCCTGCATCCTCTGCCCGCAAATGCTCGCAGCGGATACCCTTAAGTCCCAGCTCGTCAATCACCTGCTGCAAAAAGCGCAGCCGCTTGCCCAGAGAATCTATCAGCGTTACCTTAAGTGAGGGACAATATATCTTGAGCGGTACTCCGGGAAAGCCTGCGCCCGTACCCACATCGGCCAAGGTTTTACCAACCATATCCGCCTCGTATGCCAAAAGGCTGTCTATCATATGCTTTACGGCAACCTCCTCAGGCTCGATAATAGCGGTCAGGTTCATCACCTTGTTCGTTTCTACCAACAGCTCATAATAGCGCGTAAACTGCTCCAGCTGCTGCGGCGTAAAGCTAAGGCCTGCCTGTGCGCCCTTTTCGGTCAAAATTTCTGCAAAGGTCATACCTGCTGCTCCTTCCGTCGCTTCAGCTCCAGAGCGATCATCAGCACGCTTATATCAGCAGGTGACACGCCGCTGATACGCGATGCCTGCCCGATATTGGCAGGACGCACCTTATCCAGCTTTTCGGCAGCCTCGCTCGACAGCTCCTTAATAGCGTGATAATCAATATCATCCGGCAGCCGCTTGTTTTCAAGCTTCATGAAGCGTTCTACCTCCTGGCGCTGCTTGGTGATATATCCTTCGTACTTAGCGAAAATTTCGGCCTGCTCTGCCACCTGCGGTGCCAGCTGCGGCAGTTCAAACGCCTCCTGCAGCTTAGCATAGGTAACCTCCTTACGACGCAGCAAATCCAAAAGGCTGCTGCCGCTCTTAAGCGGCGTTGTTCCCATGGCCATCAGCTTAGCGTTATTTGCTTCGCTAGGAGCTATGTTCTGCTTGCCCAGCTCGCTCACAGCACGCTCTAAAGAGGTACGCTTTTGGGTAAAGATGCTGTAACGCTCATCGCTTACCAGCCCGATTTGCCTGCCCTTTTCCGTCAAGCGCAAATCGGCATTATCCTGACGCAGCAGCAGGCGGTATTCTGCACGCGACGTCATCATACGATAAGGCTCGCTTGTGCCCTTGGTAACAAGATCATCAATCAACACGCCTATATAGGCCTCGTCACGGCGCAGCACCAAAGGCTCACGCCCCTGCACCTTCATCATAGCGTTAATGCCTGCCATCAGGCCCTGCGCTGCTGCTTCCTCATAGCCGCTGGTGCCATTGGACTGCCCCGCACTGAACAGACCACTGATAGCC
>CAVAHH010000291.1:0-2518 GCA_963588395.1 bacterium | reverse complement strand
ATTGATAACGTTGTTATTGTATCCCGCCTCATTGAAGGCAAATTCCCGGATTACAAACGCGTTATTCCTCCTAAGTTCGCTATTACAAGTAAAATTAACGTTAAGGAGCTTGCAGGTGCTGTAGAGCGTGTAGCTCTCTTTTCTACCGATGGCGATTACAGCATCATCAAAATTTGTGTTGATAATAATGAGTTAACTATCACCAGCAGTAGTCCTGAGGTCGGCGCAGGCCGTGAAGTTATCAGCTGTGCTTCAGAGGGTGAAAAGTTAAATGTTGCCTTTAACGCAAGCTATATTTTAGATATTCTTAAAAACCTAGAAGCAGAAGAAGCTGTTTTATCAATGAATACCTCCTTGAGTCCTGTATGCATAACCTGTGAACAGGAAGCTGATTATACTTATATTGTTACCCCTGTACGTGTGGTATTTTAATAGGAGTAGTAAAAATGCAAAAAGAAATTGTTGAAATTACTACTGAGCTCATCACTATGGATAAGCTACTAAAATTTGCCGGTGTTGCTGATACCGGAGGTCAGGCATTTTTGATGGTAGAAGATGGCGTTGTCCGCCTCAATGGTCAGCTGGTAACAGAAAAGCGCAAAAAAGTATATCCTGGTGACATTGTCAATATCGATAATCAGATTGAGCTGACTGTTGCTAAGGAAGACTGATGAAACTCCAAAGTCTTTATGCTATTAATTTTCGTAATTATGGCAGCTGTCAGCTGCAGCTACCGGCGATGATTAATATATTTTACGGGCAAAATGCCCAAGGTAAGACTAATCTTTTGGAGGCTCTTTTCTATAGTGCCTTCGGCATGTCACACCGTACCTCAGCAGAAGATGAGCTTTTAAAGCTGGGAGAAGCAGCCATGGCTGTGGGAGCAACCTATACCAGCTTTAGCGGTGTGCACGAGGTAAAAATAAAAAAATATCAGCTAAACGGCCGCTGGAAAAAAGAAATTTTCTTAGATGGGGCTAAGGTGCGTCCTAAGGAACATTACGGTGCTTTAAACGCAGTGATGTTTTCGCCAGAGGATTTGCAGCTGGTAAAAGGCGAACCGGCACTGCGCCGCCGCTTTTTTGATATGCAAATAGCACAGACTGATCCTGTTTATTATGATTTGCTGGTAAAGTATAACCGTGTTCTGCTACAACGGAACAAGCTGCTTAAGGAGCTGCGTGATAGTGGCGGCAGTGCAGATGTTCTTGCTCCTTGGAATGAAGAATTTATTCATCTGGCAGCTGCGCTCGTGCGTAAACGGCTGCTGGCCTTGGCTAAGCTGGAAACTATTGCCAGTGAAATTTACTCATCAATTACCAAGGGCAAGGAAGCAATGACTGTACGCTATGAGCTGAAGGCCAATAATGGTATGGTATTGTATCCTGAAAGCGCCGCTTTTGCTGATGAAAAATTTTTCCGTTCGCATTTGCAGGAAAGGCAGCATATAGATATTTTGCGTGGCAGTACCGGTATCGGTCCTCACCGCGACGATTTGCAGCTGCTTTTAGATGGTTTATCACTGCGTTCCTTTGGTAGCCAGGGGCAGCAGCGTAGCGGTGCGTTAGCACTTAAGCTGTCACAGCTGGAATATGTACATCGCGAGATTGGTGAATTTCCGGTGCTTTTGCTTGATGACGTAATGAGCGAGCTGGATGATAGCCGCCGCGCCCAGCTATTATTATTTATTGATGGCAGGGTGCAGACCTTTATTACTGTTAATGATCGTGCACTGATACCGGAGCTAAAGGGCAATGCTTATTTTAAGGTTTCAGGAGGATCGATAAGCGAGGGCTGATATTATGTACGCAGATAAATTAGAACCTGCCGACGAGGTTATTAAAAGGCTGTTTGATCCACGCTATAGCTACAAGAGAGTACATATACCTAAAGAGGTCAAGATAGCCTATCTGCAGCATTTTTTAGAAAGCAGATGGACGGAGATTGTTGGTGAAAATCTTGCGCGTAGCTGTTCTATCGAAAAAATTGATGGCAGTGATTTGTATATCCGTACGACTAACAGTATGCTGGCGAACGAGTTATACATGATGCAACAGCTATTTTTACAGAAAATAAATGCTTATCTTTTGGGACGCCTGGTGATAAAAAAGGCGTATTTCCATACCGGTAGCTACATTAGCAGGTGCAACAAGCAGCAAAAAGCAGATGTAGAGGTAAGTACTCCAAGTGTGGCATTCACGAAATGTCCTGTCTGCGGTAGCAGAATGCAAAAGGGATTGGCAATGTGCAGCATTTGTGAGCGTAGTCGGCGTGAGGAGCTGCGGCAGAAGCTGGCTGAGTTGTTGCGTATACAGCCTTGGCTGAGCTATGAGAATTGTCTAGCTTACTATGAATGTGATAAAATGTTATTTACGACTGTAAAAGATAACTTAAAGAATTACTATTTTGAAAGGGTGCGTTGTGGCTTTGCTAACAAAAAGGAAAGTCTGCTGGCAGTGCTGTTTTTATGGGAAAAATCCCCGGAAGAGATTACACCTGCCATGTATAACAATGCAAT
>CAVAHH010000290.1:0-2533 GCA_963588395.1 bacterium | reverse complement strand
GCTCCGGAACTCATTTCTATCACTCCTAGAAAAATTTTTATTTGTAAATATTGCTTTACAAAAATAGCAATAAACATAACATCATTATTGTAACATAGATTACGAAAATACGCAAAAATAATCTGAAGTGAAATCATTCCACGTAAAATTATACAAAAACCATGCATTAAAAAACGTGAAATGAGAAAAATTATTGCTTTTAGGTGAATGTTTATGTCAATGTATTTTGTATACATGATTTTTCTCACAATTTTAGGCAGGAATTTATGCATTTGTGACGAAACTATAAAATACTAGTATGTTGCGTGGCTAATTTCGCAGGCCTGGCTCATATGTATTTAAAAGGAGGGGGAACTCTTATGAAAAAACTCTTAGCATCTTTACTTGGTATCATGGTTATGGCAACTATGATTGCCGGCTGCGGCGGTGGAGACAAGAAAGAAGACAAAAAACCTGCTGCACAAAAATTCATTAACATCGCTACCGGTGGTACCTCCGGTACTTACTTCCCACTGGGCGGTGCTTTGGCTGACATTCTGAACAAAAACGTTCCGGGCGCCAACGCTTCCGCACAATCCACTGGTGCTTCTGTAGCTAACGTAAACCTGCTCAGCCAGGGCAAGGTTGAAATCGCATTCCTGCAAAATGATATTGCTTACTATGCTGTTAACGGCACCGAAATGTTCAAGGGCAAACAGGTTTCCAGCCTGCAAGGCTTGGCTACCTTGTATCCTGAAACCGTTCAAATCGTAACCTTGGCTAAGAGCGGTATCAAATCCGTTGCTGACTTCAAGGGTAAACGCATTGCCGTAGGTGCTGCCGGTTCCGGTACTGAAGCTAATGCCCGTCAGATTTTGGAAGCTTATGGCATTAAATATGATGATATTAAGGTTCAATACCTTTCCTTCGGTGAAGCTGCTAGTGCACTTAAGGACGGCAACGTTGATGCTGCCTTCGTAACCGCAGGCCATCCCACTGCTGCTATCCAGGATATCGCAACTCAGAACGACGTTGTTATCGTTCCGGTTGATGCTGACAAGGCTGATGCCCTGATTAAACAATATCCGTTCTACACCAAGCTGGTTATTAAGGCCGGTACCTATCCGAAGCAGGAGGCTGACGTTCCCGCTATCGCAGTAAAATGCATGCTGGCAGTAACCGACAAGATGGATGCTGACACCGCATATGCAATTTCCAAGGCTTTGTACAGCAACCTTGACCGCATGAAGACTGCTCATTCTGCTGCTGCTGCAATGAGCAAGGAAAGTGCTAAAGACGGTATGTCCATTAAGCTGAACCCGGGTGCAGAAAAATTCTTTAGTGAGAAATAAGGATTTCGCATGAAGCCGAATTTCAAAGACCGGAAACCGGCGTTGGTCGGTGGCCGGTCTTTTTTCCCAACAAAGATTTCTATAAGTATTGTTAGCGTTTTGTTAATATTTTTTTGCTGGTATAGTACGCGCCTTGTTGTGGCCATTATACCAGAGGGAGTAACTGGGGCTATTACCTTTGCTGCCAGTGCCGGGGAGCAGTGGCACATTAGTCTGACGCATTCGGTGGAAAAGACCGATTGGAGTGATTACTTTAAGGTTAACGGCGTAAATGACATGACCATGACCCATACCCGTTTTTCGTCCCTGGGCTGGGGCTATCCCTATTCTGCTGCTGATGGCAGGCTGACGGAAACCGCTGATGGTAAATTTGATATGGAAATGAACCGACCATACAAGGAAATTGCCCTGCGGATTTCAGAGCAGGCCATGCCGCATATAGTCCATGGCAAGGATAGCTATGACCTGATCGCCTTATACGGGCAGGGAGCTGCTGTTAAAATAAAGGCTATATACCGATACCAATATTGGTATGAACGTTATTTTAAATTTATTTTTGATTAAATGAGAGGAGCTGATACCAATGTCTGCAGAAGAAAAGAAGGTGCAAGAGCTTTCGGCAGAGGAGGTACTGCAAAAATTTGACAAGGAATCTGATAAGCGTGAGCTTACAGGCGTGTGGGATAAAATTATTTCCGCCATTTGTATTTTATTCGCTGTTTTTCAACTATATACCGCAACGTTCGGCATTTTAGATGCGCACCTGCAGCGTGCTATCCATCTGGCCTTTGGTTTTTTACTGATCTTTTTGCTGTATCCGTCCAGAAAATCCTGGTCGCGCAGCAAGATGCATCCGCTTGACGTAGCTTTTGCTCTGATTAGTGCCGGTACCGCGCTCTATTTGGTGGTTAATTACCAGGAGCTGGTGCTGCGCGCAGGCATGAATACCGAAACAGACTTCATCGTCGGTCTGATCGGCACAGTGATGGTTTTTGAAGCTGCACGCCGCGTAGTTGGCTGGCCAATGATCATCGTTGCCTTCTGTTTTATGGTGTATGCGTTCTTTGGTCCTTATGTCCCCGGCATTTTGGCACACCGTGGAGTTGGCGTGCAGGAAATGTTCGACCATTTGTATTTTACTACTGAAGGTATCTTTGGTACACCTATGGGCGTATCCTCTACCTTCATTTACTTGTTTATTC
>CAVAHH010000289.1:0-2548 GCA_963588395.1 bacterium | reverse complement strand
GACGAGCTGCGTGTGTGGTACGCTGCCAGCGGCCTGCCATTGAAGCGGTTTTTTAACACCAGCGGTAATTTGTACAAGCAGCTGGGGCTGAAGGATAAGCTGCCTGCAATGAGCGAAGAGGAGCAGCTGGAGCTTTTGGCTACAGATGGTATGTTGGTAAAACGTCCGCTGCTTATTTATGATGGTGGTGTGCTTGTTGGCTTTAAGCAGGCAGAATATGACGCTAAGCTGTAAAGAGAAAAAGAGACTGTTGCACTAAAACAAACTGCTACACGCTGATGGCGGGGAGCGGCGCGGATGAGACTGTGTGAGCAGTCTCTTTTTTCATGCAAATTTAAATGCAGAGCTTTGAACAGCGTTTGTAGGCCGAAATTCCTTGCTATTTGCATACCATAATGCTAAAATCAAAACATAGAATATGAGTCAAAAAAGCGAGGTTTTAGGCGATGGAAAAACACTATAAATTATCAGGTGCAGATGCTAATGCTAATACCGGCAAGGCTAAAGTAAAGGGTGTTCGTGGTATTGGCGGCTATGTGTTGGGCGTAGCGGCGATTACCTGTCTGCTCTTTACTAATCCCGTTAGCGGTAGTGCTATGGACAAGATTGTCAATGAAGGCGATACCGAAAAGGTTGAGCTGATTGGTGATAGCGCAATAGATAAAGAATACAGACAATTTACGGCTGTTGCTTTTAAGCCGCAAATCGGTTATGTCAATGCTGACGATGTGGTTTTGAGAAGTGGGCCTTCTAGCACTAGTGACGTTATCAGAACGCTGAAGCGCAATAGCGGGTTGGATGCCATAGGATTGTGACAATGTGATGATAAAAACGCAGGTATGATTAGCACAGAAGGGCTGACAGTTGACTATAATGGCCAAAATATCGAGCTTAGGAAGGGACAGCCTGTGACAATAACCGGAGAAAACGGCGATATGTACAAATGCTGCCTGAAATTGGAAAGCAGCAGTGGTACGATTTATGTTAACAAGGCTCATATAAAGAAGCTTTATGGTGAAGCCTGGTACAAGGTGCAGCTGGCAGATGGCACGATTGGCTGGGTGTATAAGGATTTTATTACGCTTAAAAGTGATATATAAGAAGGATGTCGTGAAGCTTGTCTTCAAGTCGACTCCAAGCCATAACAAAAATGCACAGGATTTTCTCCTGTGCATTTTTGTTATCAATATGAGCGGTCAAAGCAGTCTGCCGTGAGGCAAGGGACAAGTGACTGCTCTGTCCGCAAGGTATTAAACAGTATTAAATTAAACGATCTGCTCGCCGTGGTAGCGCTCACCGCCGCCGTCAGGCAGCAGGCCGTAGCGTTCGGTCCACAGGGTTTTGTATTTCAAAGCCTGTGCGTGAATGGCGTCCACGCCCTTTTCGTCCAGCTTTTTGATGACCTTGGCAGGAATGCCTGCAACCAGGGAATAAGGCGGCACAATGGTGCCCTTGGTAACAACGGCACCGGCAGCAACGATGGAGCCGTGACCGATAACAGCACCGTCCAAAACTGTGCTGTGCATGCCGATGAGGCAGTGGTCTTCGACAGTGCAGGCGTGCAGCAGGGCGCAGTGGCCTACTGTTACATAATCGCCGACGATGCAGGCATGCTTATCGGCAACGTGCAGTACGCTGTTGTCTTGGATGTTGCTGTAGCGGCCAACCTCTATGCGGTTGACGTCGCCACGGATGGTTACGCCAGGCCAGACGCTGGCATATTCCTTGAGCTCTACCTTACCAATGAGGGTAGCAGTATTGAACGCATAAGCTTTTTCGTCAATTTTGGGAGCTTGTGCTTCGAACTTAAAAATCATAGTATCACCACTTTCTTGAAGATGGCTGCCTTCGCGGCAGTCGTTTAAGGATATATAAATTATTCTTGCATTATAATTATTATATGAACAGGCGTTAAAGTCAAGACCTTCACAGTTATTTTGCAGATGTGAAGGGTTTAGGCACTTGTGAAGTAGTTTGTCGGATAGCCGCTGCAGCAGGTTTTGCTATGACCAAAAGCTTAGGAGAAAGTTATATCAATAATTGCTATGAAGTAGCAAAAGAGATTGTGGAGTATGAGATAAAAAGTAACATGCATAGTATAGAAACCTCGAAAAGGTTCTAAACGATAGGCTGGCTTGCGCAAAAAGATAAATTTATACTTGGTCGGTTGATGATTAAATGTTATAATAAGAAGAAAAAGAGTGCGTGAGTTTGTATGCAATAAAGTTGACTTGTTAAACATTGCTGAAGGACTAAGCATGAAAGTCTTGAAAGGGTTAAAAGAACATCTGACAATAAGATGATAAAAACACGCAGTTTTGGGCATGTAGCTAAAAACTGCGTGTTTAGTATCAAGGAGAGAGTTAAGTGGCAACATGTTGCCTGATGGTTTAGCGCAATATTTGACGTATGTTCTGAGAATATCACAGAAATCAGCATATGTTTATGCTTATTCTAAAATTATTTCGATTGAAGGCAGGATGAAAAAATAAAAGGAATGGAATTGTTGTTTATTGAGTACAATGCATTATATGGAGGTGTGTGAAAT
>CAVAHH010000288.1:0-2562 GCA_963588395.1 bacterium | reverse complement strand
GCTTCTGCAATCTGTTGGTTTACATATTCTACGTTAGTTACAGAGCTGTTATCAGTAGCATCAACGTTGGTTACATATGCATTATTAGCAGTAATCTTGTTGACGCTGATATCTCTGTTCAGTGAAACAGTATAGATATTTTGCCCGTTTGCGCCTGGTGCACTGCTTACAGTAACGTTGCTGCCTTCAACAACTTCAGTCTTGGCCTTTTTCAGCTGTGCAACATTGACTGCATCTGTATCCTCACTGCCTGCTGCCACGTTGGTAATTTGGCGGGTGATTTGCTTAACGCTGACGTTTGCATTTGCCGGTAATGTGTAACCAACCGATACTGCTCCGGCATTGGACTTCCAAGTCAAGCTGTTTTCATCTCCGGAAGCTGCGTCATAGCCAACTCTGCCTGCTTCTCTGTTTGCTATAGAACCAGCACCAAGGGCAACAGAGTCTTCTATAAAAGCTCTTGAGCCATAACCAATTGCACTAGAGCCTTGGCCAACAGCTTCACTGGTATAACCCAATGCAGTTGAATACTCACCTCTTGCTGTAGCAAACGAGCCTAAAGCTGCAGTACCGTGCTGCAAAGCCTTTGACTCCTGTCCAAGAGCAATAGCCTGGCTACCTGTAACCTGAGCCTGATAGCCAATGGCAACAGCATTATCCGCGTTCTTCACAGTAGTTGCGTTACCGATGGCAATAACATTGCTCATGTTCTGCATGCTGACTGTGTCATTGCCCAAAACAATGGAAGCATCCATATTCGTAAGGCTGTTATTGTCGCCCATCACCAGCGAATTAGAGGTCTTGCTCAGCTTATTGCGCGACCCTGCCAGGAAGATGCCGCTATCTCCCTCTGTAGTATCGCCGGTTACCTTGTTACCAAAGCCAATGACGGTGGAATATGTTTGATCAGAAATAGTGTTGGCACCGCCGATAACTGCCACAGCACCGCTATCCTTTTGGGCAAGTGTGCTGTAATCGCCCTTGCTAATTGAATATGCTTCCAGCAAAGATATATTCATATCTTTATAAGCATTGGTAACGGTATTGCCAGTGCCCTGGATGGTTACGCCATTAGAAGCCTTTACAGTGTTGGCAGAGCCTATAACAGCATTAGCAACTCCGGAATAAACCTTACCATTTTTATTATCAATAGTATTTTTAGCACCGACAACAGTTGCCGTTGCTCCCTGTACAATCAAGCTATTGCCAGTGACAGTCAAGGGTGTGTTATCACTGTTGATAGCAGAATCCGTGCCAATAACGGTGCTATACAGGCTGTTGGAGTTTGTACCATACCCCATCAGGGTTGCACCCTCACGGCCGCTGATAGCGTTAGTGCCGATAGAAGTACCCTTATAGCCTGCGGATGCCTTGTAGCCCACAGCAGTACCGCCCTGGCCGTTGCTGCCCTGAAGCACGCTTGCGCCATCGCCAACAGCAACAGAATTGTTGACAGCACCAGCACCCTTGCCCAAGGCAATAGCGTTGTTACCTACATTTGCCGCATTGGTGCTTTTAAGCGATTTGTTCTTGTCGTCCTCCACATAAACCACAGCCTGCGTCAGCTTGGTTTCTACACCATTAACCGAAACTGTCAGTTCCTTATCCGCGCTCACCTTGGCTGTGACAACATCACCTGTCTGCCATGTTTTTTCCTTAGTATCAGTTGTTGCACCTGTAACGGAATCTGTAGTTGTTACTGTATCCGTTTGGAAATAACCATTGGTTTTCTTACTTACCACCGATTTATACTCTAAATTTTTCGGTGCATTTACGCGCGTAATATGCGTATCTATTCTTCCTTTATCACTATTAACCCAGTCGCCATTTTCTTTTACCTGATATTGCACGTTATACGTCCATTTAGCTGTTTCCTTATCATAGGTAGCAGTATAAACATACTTACCACCAACAGTTAGCACCTCGCCCTCATATACGTTGCCGGCACTTTCCTTTTGGTATAATACAATCGTACCGCCCTCAGTATAGGTACCCATTGCATTTACACCGGCAATTATATAATTGCCTCCATTGGCAGTTGTTTGTTCAACTCTTAAGCCAGCAGCGCCAGAATTGGTAAAACCACTAACTTGATTGTAGGTTTCCAAACCGCTGGTGTTGGTAGCTTTTGCATTATATTGCGGCGCTCCTGCTTCCACCCCCGCACAGGTCATCACTCCTGTCGCAATCAGCATTGCCAGCAGCTTTTTGGTGGAGCAGCTTTTGCCGCCCATATTCTTGGCAATTTCGGACACTACAACATAGGCATTACGGGCCTCACTCCAAATAACCTTAAAGACCTTGTTCATGATTGTTCCTCCTTACAACACAAATAAATCCCCTAATTTATTTCCACGCGGCCCCCCGCGCTTGGAACCAGCCAACCACTTGCTTACTGACGCGTCCATCTACCTAAAATAGACAGTCGCTATAATTGTAGTATTTTTACGAAAATTCCGTTTCGGATATCTGTGTTATTTCAGATATCTACGAATATTATAACATTAAGCTGCTAAGACCATTATAACACGAATGAATCTGTCCTACTTGCATTTATAGTTT
>CAVAHH010000287.1:0-2567 GCA_963588395.1 bacterium | reverse complement strand
CTTCTGCACCAAGCTCTGCATCTGGACCTTCTGGCTTGATTCTTCTAAAGCCTCTTAAAGCAAGAATTTCTCTAAGCCGTTTTACTGCCAAAATATCATCTATTAGGCCATCGAAATAGCTATTTACAGATGTTTTACTTACCTTAAATTGCAAATCATCATCTTTATCATAATTACCATGCAAAAATACTGCATACTCATCTTCTAAAAGATTTTGTTTAGTATATGCTTCACTAGTAACCAAAGTACCTTTTTTATAGGTTTCTAATATTTCATCAACAGTATATTGCTGATTCTTAAGTTCTTTACGCATCACCCATGCAACGGCATCTCTCAATGCACTATTATTAACGCTAATATATTCGTCAATATCTCTCCTATATTTATTCACGTCTTGATACAGCCTTCTGCTCCATGGTGGTATTGTTAAAGCACTGCTTGTAAGGGGAAAATATATATTAGAAGCTCCCCTTTGCAAAGCACGTTGTACCGCATTGCACTCCATTGGATCATTCTTATCATTTGTTTTACCTAACCACGGCCGATGTCCTTGGCATTTATGTCCCTTTAAAGCATTTCTGCCCAAAGCACCTTGCATACTACGTTTGGCTCCACAAGTTTCGCATTCTATAACAATACTTTCAAGACCGCCGCTTTCACTAGAAAACTTAATTTTGAGCTTATGTTTTGCTGCATTTTCAATATATCCCCTATGCACCCACCAATTATATGGAAAATCCTCCAGATGTCCATTGATGCAAGCTACTATAAAACGCGAAGGCACTGCCTTGCTGTCACAATTATAACAACTTTTATACTTAGTTCCTTTAAAATTCTTATAAAAATCTATTCTCTCACATTTGGGACAAAAATATATATTGGGAAAACGAAACGCTGGAGTATCAGCAGTTTTTTTTTCACTAACATAGTCATCATTAGGTTTTATATAAGGCTCTTTAAAATACCCTACTCCCAATAACCTTTGTAAATTAGCATCATGCAATATTCTGCAATCCTGTTTCCAAAAATCAGTACCAGCCATTATTGCAGAAACATCCGGCATGTCAATAATAGCACCCGGGCCAAAGGTTGTAATGACCTGAGTACGTCGCAATTCTCCTATAACAATTTTTTTATTGTCTTGTTTCTTCCTTCCTATCCTAATAGCCATACTATCAATCCTCTCCTAACAAAAAAATTCCAGTTTGAGAATCAACATTACGCATACTATTCATAGTGGCAAATCTATCCCTATCAGTATCAGGCTGTAGTAGCGATTCCCCTTCTTCATTACTATGTTTTTTATAAACCAGTTTATCACAGTCACAATAATCTATCCAAGCATTTCGAATTTCCCTTAGATCTTCTTTTACTGCTTCTACTTCACTAACGTCAACCTGTTGCACATAATCTGTAATGATTTTTTCAATCTCTAACGCACCCTGAGTTTCAAACTCAACCGCTTTTTTATTAGCCAATTTACTAGGAATCAAATAACGATACAAGGCCACATAAAGAGCATGTAAGGCTCTGTCACGTGCCCTATCAGCAAATGGAGTAAGACTGGTAGCTTCAACATAACGATACATTGACGAATGATACTTAATGAATTGCTCGTAATGCGACCGATCCCGCGACCTTGTTGAATTGTACACTGTTACGACAAGGCCAGGATTTTCACGGCCAACACGGCTAGAGGCTTGAATATATTCCGCATTAGTTTTAGGCTGGCCAACAACAACCATACTGCCCAATCTACCAACATCAACGCCCACAGAAATCATATTGGAAGCTAAAATAAAATCTAAAACAAAATTGCTATTAGCTCCGCTCACGTATGCATGCTTCAAGGTATCCTGTATAATTGTTGTTATTTTCTTGTTATCTAATCTGCTGGTTAACTCTTCGATATAAGTATAATCTTTAAGCGCAGCAGTGGGCAAAGCATATACCCGTAGTTTATTTTCAGCTAAAAACCTAAATCTGCTTTGAACGTCATCCATAATTTGCGTAGTAGCCCCACCTAGTTCACGTAAGCTGTTAAAATACCCAGTAATCGTCCAAAAATTATCAACAACCTTATCATCAAAGCCTTTGGCGGCTAAATACCGTGTTGCAAACAATAAGGCTGCATTAACCCTGATTAAAGTTGTGGTCGCAGTTGTTCCCACTCCCAATACTCCCAAATACTGCCTTGAGGGACGCTTATCAGCTGTTGATTCAACAGCAAAGAATGAATCTTTGGCTGTGAGTCCTTGTGGTGGAAATTGTGTAAAATCTTTACCATACAACGCTCTTATCTGCTTTGCAGCATTACGTATTGTAGCCGTAGATGCAATAACCTTAGCCCCAATACCATTCTTTTTACACAAATTAGTTATTATAGCCTCATATATACCAGTTATCGTCCCCAGCGGTCCAGAAATTAAGTGCAGCTCATCCTGAATAATCAGCTCTGGCGGATTTTTGCCATTAGAAATTCCAAATAACGCAGCCGGTTTATCCATAAGGGGCAGCTGAGCAAATTTATCTACGGTTGCAATAAGAAAAGTTGGTGGATTATTATA
>CAVAHH010000286.1:0-2581 GCA_963588395.1 bacterium | reverse complement strand
TGCCTTTGGCATTCGCCTGCGGTTGGGGTGGTATCATCACCATGGTTGGTACTCCGCCTAACATTATCGCTGTAGGTGCTATGACCGCTGCTGGTATTGAACCCTTTGGTTTCTTTGAATTTGCCTGGATCGGTCTGCCGATTTCCCTGGCTGGTATGCTGTACATGATGTTTGTTGGCAAGTATCTGCTGCCTAGCAAGGAACTGGATGCTGACCAAGAGATTGAGCAAGAGGTTGAAGCTAACGAAACCTCTAAAAACAAACAAATCATTTCCGGTGTTATCCTGCTTGGCGTTGTTGTTGTAATGGCTCTGGGCATTAAGGGCGTAACCTTGGAAATGGCTGCTATCATTGGCGCTTTGCTGTGCGTACTGACCGGTTGCCTGACCGAAAAGCAAGCATATGCATCCATCGACTGGGTAACCATCTTCCTGTTCGCTGGCATGATGCCTGTATCCTCTGCAATGGATAAAACCGGCGCTGGCAAGCTCATCGCTGAATGGACTGTATCCCTGATGGGCGGTTCTCCGTCTCCGCTGGTTGTAACCGGCGTACTCTTCATCCTGTCCTGCGGCCTGACCCAGTTTATGAGTAACACCGCATCTGCCGCTCTGCTGTGCCCGATCGGTATTGCAATTTCTAAGAACCTGGGTGCTGACCCGAAGGCTGTTCTGATGGCTATCGCAGTTGCAGCATCCTGCGCATTCGCAACTCCGGTAGGTACTCCTCCGAACACCCTGGTGCTCGGTCCTGGCGGCTACAAATTCATGGACTATGTAAAAGCAGGCTGTGGCCTGGTTCTGGTTTGCTTCGTAGTATCCTTGGTCGTAATTCCTATCGTATGGCCGTTCTTCCCCGGTAAATAATTTGCCGGAAGCTGGCAAGGCATGTAAGCTTTGCCGACAGCTAATATGACAATTAACCCCTGCCAAGAGGCGGCAGGGGTTTTTGTATGGGCAGATTTAACTGTGTCATAAAAAAAACACAACTTTTTGTTACACTAGCTTTGACCCTGAAAAGTGCAGGGGTTATAATAGAAGAATAAAACTACAGAACGAGGGATGTAAAGATGATGAATTTTGTGAAAAAGAATAAGTACATCCTCATTGCTGCGGCAATAGTACTTGCAGGTGGCTATGGGGGCTACAAATATTATCAAAGCACACAGGTAGTTACCACTACCGTCAAAATGGGTGAGGTTAAAAAGGGAACGCTTACTGAAACAGTATCTGCAACCGGTGCTCTGAGCGCGCAGGACAATGTAGATATCAGCTCCAAGATTACGGGTCGTATCGTGGAGGTGTTGGTTAAGGAAAACCAACACGTTAATGCCGGCGATGTGCTGGTGCGCCTGGATGCTACGTCCTTAAAGGCAACCTTGGCACAAATGGAGGCTAAGCTGAATAATGCCCAGGCAACCTATAACCGTTATGTTAATTTGCTCAACACCGGCGCTATCAGCCAATCTACCTTTGATGCAGCTGAAGCAGATTATCTGGTTGCTAAAAGCAACTACGAAAAGGCTGCTTCTGATGTTAATGATACTGTGATTACGACGCCTATTTCCGGTTACATTATTGGCAAGCCTACGCCTGTAGGTCAGACCATCAGCTCCGGTATCAGTACACCTCAGGTTATCATGTCGGTAGCAACGCTGGATAACATGGAAATTGAAGCCCTGGTGGACGAGTCTGATATCGGTCAGGTAAAGGAGGGCCAAAGGGTTAAATTTACTGTTGATGCCTATTCTGACGAAACCTTTACCGGTAAGGTTCGTTTGATTTCACGTAGTGCGACTACGGAAAATAACGTAATCTACTATAAGGTTTACGTAACAGTTGATGATGCCAAGGGCAAGCTGCTGCCGACTATGACAGCCAGGACCGAAATCATTATTGACGAAGCAGATGATGTGACAATCGTACCGCTCAACTGCATTTATACTGATGGCAAACGCCGTTATGTAAAGGTATATAATGAAAAGACCAAGGAGAGCAGGGATGTGGATGTTACCCTGGGCCTGACAAGCGACAGCGATGTTGCTGTTACCGCTACCGGCCTGGAGATTGGCGACAAGCTGCTTGTGAAAAAAGCAGTAAGCAAGCAGTCCAGCTCCAACAGAATGGGACCTCCGCCAATGTGATAAGGAGGCTGTAAGAATGTCTGTTATTGAATTAAAGGATATAATGAAGACCTATCACATGGGCGATAGCGTGGTACATGCTCTATTCCATGTGAATGTGTCCATAGATTATGGTGAGTTTACATCTATTATGGGTCCGTCCGGTAGCGGTAAATCAACTATGATGAATATTTTGGGCTGTCTGGATAGACCAACGTCGGGTGAGTATTTTTTGGATGGCAAGGAAATTGCCGGCTATGATGATGACGAGCTGGCACATACGCGTAACGCCAAGATCGGCTTTGTCTTCCAAAACTTCAACCTGCTGTCGAAGCTGACGGCACAGGCTAACGTAGCTCTGCCGCTGGTATATGCAGGAATAGATGAAGAGGAGCGTATGGAGCGCGCCAAAAAAGCCCTGGAGGCTGTAGGGTTAGGAGCACGCCTGGACGACAAGCC
>CAVAHH010000285.1:0-2589 GCA_963588395.1 bacterium | reverse complement strand
CACCCATATCGGCTGTTTTCATTTTCCTTTTTTTGTAAAAAATTCGTCATCGCCAAATCCACCCTCAGTGAAGACGTGTTGGCAGTAAAATCCGGTTTGGAGCTTTACGGCCTGGGCAGGGTGGAAACAGTTTCCGGTGCGGCAGGCGGTGTACGTTTCATTCCCTGCCACCTGCCAGAGGATGATGAAGCCTTCTTAGAGGAGCTGGCAGGCCGCTTAACATCCCCGGAACGGATCTTGGCAGGCGGTATGCTGTACATTACAGATATTTTGTGTCACCCCGAAACCATAGTGCGTTTGGGAGAAATTTTCATGATGCGCCTGCAGGAGCTTGCCCCTGACTGCGTCATGACGGTAGAAACAAGCGGCATCCCATTGGCCATGCAGGTAGCACGGGCCTTTAACGTGCCCCTTGTCATTGCCCGCCACAACAATAGTGATATCACCGTCGGCAGTACCGTGAACATCAACTATGTCAGCGGCTCCACCAAAGCCATCCAGACAATGGCTATGCCCAAGCGGGCCCTGCAGCCCGGCAGCCGCGTACTCATTGTTGATGACGTTATGAAGGGTGGCGGCACCGCCAAGGGCATGGAAGCATTGGCACAGGAGGTTGGCGCCCAGGTTGTCGGCAAGGCCTTTTTGATTGCCACCGCCACCCCACAGCGTAAGCTTATAGACAATTACACGGCCTTTTTCACCCTGCATAGCGTGGATGAGGAAAATCAGATTGTAGAGCTGGATATAAATAAATAAGCACAAGAAAGGAAGAATAAATTATGTCTGATATAGTAGCAATAATCCTTGCCGCAGGCAAGGGCACCAGAATGCGCAGCAAATATCCCAAGGTGCTGCACAAGGTTGGCGGCAAGCCTATGCTGCAGCATGTTATTGACGCTGCCACAGCTGCCGGCGCGCAAAAAAAGGTTGTCATCGTAGGTCATGAGGCCGAAATGGTTGAAGCCATGGTTGGCACCCAGGGCACTATCGCCCTGCAGGCCGAGCAGCTTGGCACAGGTCACGCCGTTATGCAGACAGCCGAAGCCTTAAAAGGCTTTAGCGGCACTGCGCTCATCCTTTGTGGCGATACGCCGCTGCTTGATGGTGAGGAGCTGAAGAAGTTCTGCGAAGCGCACCAAGCCAGTGGAGCCGCTGCCACCGTGCTCACTGCCATCATGGATGATCCCTTTGGCTATGGCCGCATCATCCGCGATGTTAATGGCAACGTACAGGGCATCGTTGAGCAAAAGGACGCTACTGACGAGCAAAAGGCTATCCGCGAAATCAACACCGGTATTTACTGCATGGAATGTCCGCAGATGTTTGACGTACTGGCAACGCTCACCAATGACAACGCCCAGGGTGAATATTATCTGACCGACGTTCTGCAAAAACTGAACGCCGCAGGTGCCAAGGTTGGCGGTGTTTCCACAGCCGACAGCGATATGGTTATGGGCATTAATTCCCGTAAGCAGCTTTCTGTTGCAGAAGGCGTGATGCGTCAACGTATTTTAGACAAGCTGATGGATGCAGGCGTAACTATTATGGACCCTGCCAGCACCTTTATCGAAGCTAGTGTTAAAATCGGCCGCGACACCATTATCTATCCCTACACCTGGCTTGAGGGCAGCACCGAAATCGGCGAGGACTGCGAAATAGGTCCTAACGCCCGCTTCACCAATGTAAAAATCGGCGACGATAACCACCTGCAATTTATCTACGGCCATGACTGCGAGGTTAAAAACCATGTGACCGCAGGTCCTTACGTACACCTGCGTCCCGACACCGTTATCGGTGACAAGGTTAAGATCGGCAACTACGTAGAGGTAAAAAATTCCAACATCGGCACAGGCACCAAGCTGCCGCATCTGACGTATATCGGTGACAGCGATATTGGCAGCGGTGTTAACATGGGCTGTGGCTGCATCACCGTCAACTACGATGGCAAAAAGAAGCACCGTACCGTCATCGGTGATAATGCCTTTGTCGGCTGCAACACAAACCTGGTTGCCCCTGTAACCGTGCAGGCCAACACCTATATCGGCGCCGGCAGCACCATTACCAAGGAGGTTCCTGAAAATGCTTTAGCCATTGGCCGTGCTCACCAAAAGAACATTGAGGGCTGGGCTGAAAAGTATAGAAACGAGAAGTAATTTCTGTCAAAAAGTTTACACATGGCACTAACATAGTGTATAATTAAACGTGGATTAAATTGACTCTCACACGAGCAAAACAACAAACAAGGTGATTTTGGAGGGATTGGACATGTTGTCTGACGAAAATAAGCTTAGAATATTTACCGGTAATGCAAATCCTGATTTGGCACGTGAAATTGCTGCTTATCTGGGAACCACCGTTGGTGATTCTGTAGTTAACCGTTTCAATAATGGTGAAATTCAGGTTATGATTAATGAGAGCGTTCGCGGCAAGGATATCTTTATTGTTCAGCCTACCTGTGGCCCCATCGTTAATGACAACGTTATGGAGCTTTTGATTATGGCTGATGCCTTTAAACGTGCCAGTGCAAATCATATTACTGCTGTCATCCCTTATTATGGTTATGCACGCCAAGACCGCAAGGCACGTGGC
>CAVAHH010000284.1:0-2596 GCA_963588395.1 bacterium | reverse complement strand
GGGTTGGAGCAGCGTTAAGCTGTACTTTATGCTGGGCCTGCCCTACGAAACAGATGAGGACGTGCTGGCGATTGCTGACCTGGCACGCAAGGTGCAATACAAGTATTTTCAGGTTACAGGCAAGCGTGGCTGCCGCGTGACTGTGAGTGCTTCCTTCTTCGTCCCCAAGCCGTACACTGCCTTCCAGTGGTTTGGTCAGAACGGCCTGGAGGAGGTGCGTCGCAAGCAGTTCCTTTTGAAGGACGAAATCAAAAAACACAAAAATATTACGCTCAACTATCATGATTCCAAAACCGGTAGTATTGAGGCTGTCTTTGCCCGTGGTGATCGTCGTGTGGGCAGGGCCCTGCTTTTGGCGTGGAAAAAGGGTGCGCGTTTTGATGGCTGGAGCGACTGTTTTTCCTACGAGCGTTGGCTGGAGGCCATTGCCGAGGCGGGCTTGGACAAGGATTTTTACGCAACCCGTGAGCGCGGCGAAAACGAAGCCTTCCCCTGGGAGCACATCTCCCCGGGCGTCAGCCGCCGCTTTTTGTGGAATGAATGGCGCAAGGCCTACGCGCAGCAGCTTACGCATGACTGCCGCCGCACAAGCTGCACAGGCTGTGGCGTCTGCCCGTCTTTGGGCGTAAAGATTATAGACTATAAGGAGGAGGCTGAGGCGAAATGAAGCTACGTATGCAGATAACCAAGGATAAGGATATCCGCTTTATCTCCCATCTGGAATATGTGCGCACCATCGGCCGTGCTATCCGCCGTGCCAAGCTGCCTGCTGCCTATTCCGAAGGCTTTAATCCGCATCTTAAGTTCAGCCTGGCTTCGGCCTTGGGCGTAGGCGTTGTCAGCTACACCGAATTTGTGGAGATTGAGCTGGCAGAGCCTATGGAGGTGGAGACTGCCGCAAAGGCGCTGGATGCAGCACTGCCACGTGGTATCCGTGTGCTGGCAGCAGATGCGGTGGATACTCACCATGCAGCCCTCATGAGCCAGGCGGCAGGGGCGCTGTACCGCGTAACCCTGCCCTATGCAGGCGACGTGCAGGAGGCAGTGCGGCAGTTTAATGCGGCAGACAGCCTGCTCTTTCAAAAGGCCGCACCCAAGACCAAGGCCAAGGTGAAGGAGATAGACGTAAAGTTTTATATTCCGCAGCTTAAGGCAGAGCGTGTGGGAGAAAGCATCGTTTTCACCTTTGATTGCAAAATTACGCCCACAGGCAGCATGAAGGCCGTGGACTTGCTCAACGCCTTGAATGAGCAGTACGCGCTGCAGCTGCCGGTGGAGCTGGCGGATATTGAACGCCTGAAGCTGTACCGTAGCAACAAAAACGGCAAGCCAATTCCTATGCTTAATAGCGACGCTGTGTATATCGCAGAGGCGTAAAGAAAAAAACTCCTGGTGAAGCAAGGTCAGACTTTGCTTTGCCAGGAGTTTTTTGTCGTTATGTAATTTATAGTGGCCGTCTACGAAAACAAAAAAGCACCGTAACCGCAGTTACGATGCCAGCTTGCAAAATGGTGACCTCAGCAGGACTCGAACCTGCGACCTTTTGATTCGTAGTCAAACGCTCTATCCAGCTGAGCTATGAGGCCAACAACAGTATTTATTTTAACTGTAAAAGGGAATTTTGTCAATACTTTTTTGTGAAAAAATCTTGACGATTTTTTTGTGGTGGTCTATAATTTAACTAATATGTCTGTGGCTGTACTGCAACGAAGCATCAACGGGCGCATATGAGGCTTGCATAAGGATGCTTGCCAGTATGCGCGATGTGAACTTGCAGAGGGCAGCGCAAATGGTTTTTCGGTATATGTTGTTGAAGTCTGCACGATCGGGCCTGTGGCGAGGCAGCAATGGTGCTGTTAGCGTAGGCGTTGTATTTCTTTAACAGGCATGTATAATTTAAAGGAGGATTTTCTGTGCCTGTTTCTTTAGTAATTTTAATATTGTACATTGTCGCTTTGTTCGCCATCAGCTGGTTCGCTAAAAAACGCAGTGAGGGCAACAACGAGAATTTTGCTCTTGCGGGACGCAGACTTTCTGCGCCTCTGATTTGTGTTACCATTATTGGTCTGGCCGTAGGTGGCGCTTCCACCATCGGCGTATCTGAGCACGCCTTTCGCGTTGGCCTGAGCGCAGGCTGGTACACCATCGCTTGGGCGCTGGGTGCGATTGCTATGGGTCTGTTTATGGCGAAAAAATATCGCGAACAGAACATCACCACCATCACTGAGCTGATTGAGCGTCATCATACTAAGAGCGCTGTAATATTGGGCGTGTTCTGTCAGATTGTCATCCAATTGGTTATCATCAGCCTGCAATACATTGCCGGCGGCAGCATTTTGCACGCTATTTTGCCGGATATCTTTGATTTCCACACTGGTATGATCGTCAGCGCCATCACCTTTATCGGTATTACCTTCATCGGCGGCATGTGGTCTGCTTCCATGTCCAACGTTATGAATATTATTCTGATCTACGTGGGCATTTTGCTGGCCACCTTCATCCAGTTTAAAAAGATTGGCAGCATGGAACATCTGGCTGCGGCTCTGCCGACTAATGTTCCCTGGTTCAGCTTTATCGACGGCGTCGGCCCTGTGAC
>CAVAHH010000283.1:0-2601 GCA_963588395.1 bacterium | reverse complement strand
GTATAGCGCTAAGCTGAGTATTTCAGAGGCTCTGTCCTTTTGCCTGAGAGATAAGGGCTTCGTTGCCCGTGCACCTTCGGCGCCCACTTAAGGGACTCTCCAGAGATGTGTCCATGCGCGGTTCCTGCTGCAACAGCACCTGAGAGTTTCGCTCCGTCGGTAAGCCCAAATGGCTTTCTCCCTCGCACTTCATCCACGAATATGATTATCTAAAATCAATTTACTCTAATATATACCTTTTCTTTACATTTTGCAAGTGAATTTCTAATGTATACACGAATACTGTAATTTTCGCAATTTTATTTATCTTGTTAATTCACCGTTTTATGCACTGTCAAACGACAGCAAATTATACTTACCTTCTGCTAAAGACAGGCTGCAGGCGTTTTTCCATGGGCAGCTTATCACCTGCCACTGCCAGCTGCGCCATTTCGTACAGCGTGCTTTGCGCGCTCACAGGCTCCAGCTTGTTACGCACGCGACGATACGTACCATTAGACTGCATCATGTGCGCGCCCACATTGTCACGCAGATAAAGGTCTAACAACGCCTTAACGCGACGGATGTGCTCCTCCGTTTCTACCGGGAAGAACAGCTCCACGCGGTCGTTCAAATTACGCGGCATCCAGTCCGCGCTCGATAAATACAGCTGCTCACTACCGCCATTGGCAAACCAGAAAATACGGCTGTGCTCCAACTGGCGGCCCACAATACTGCGCACCGTGATATTATCGCTAATGCCCTCTATACCAATGCGCAGGCCACAGATGCCACGCACAATAAGGTCAATGTGCACACCTGCCGCCGATGCCTCGTACAGCTTTTGGATTACCGGCTGGTCAATCAGCGAATTCATCTTGGCGATAATATGACCGCCGCAACCGGCACGCACCATGGCGATTTCGTTATCAATAAGCGCGTAAATTTTCTCCCGCAGACCCAAGGGCGCCATCACCAGCTTGTTCCACACAGGCGGTTCACTGTAACCGCTCAGCAGATTAAAGAAGGCCGAAGCATCGCTGCCAAATTCGTCGTTAGCCGTCATCAAGCCCAGGTCGGTATAAAGCTTGGCTGTGCTGTCATTATAGTTGCCGGTGCCCAGATGCAGATAACGCTTAATACCATTATCCTCCTTGCGCACGATCAAAATAATCTTAGCGTGCGTCTTGAGGCCCACCAGGCCGTAAATAACGTGGCAGCCTGCCTTTTCCAGGCGACGTGCCCACAGAATGTTGTTTTCTTCGTCAAAGCGTGCCTTAAGCTCCACCAACACCGTCACCTGCTTGCCGTTTTCGGCTGCACGCGCCAGGGCCGCCACAATGGGACTGTTGCCGCTCACACGGTACAGGGTTTGTTTTATCGCCAGCACCTGCGGATCATCCGCTGCATCGCTCACCAGCTTAACAACTGGGTCAAAGCTTTCGTAGGGGTGGTGCAAAAGGATGTCACCGGCACGGATGGCAGCAAACAAATCGCTATCATCAGGCAGCTCCAGCGGACGCTGCGGCACGAAGGGCTCATACAGCCACGGCCACATACCCGTCATGCCGATAAACTTAAAGAAGCAGGTCGGGTCCAGCGGACCGTTAATCTCATAAACCTCCATGTCCGTAACATCCAGGTTTTCTTCCAAAAATTTTTTGATACGGCTGTTATTGGTTTTGAACAGCTCCAGGCGCACCGCCGCACCACGCTTGCGCTTGCGCAGCGATTTTTCGACCTCTTTCAGCAGATCGACGCTGTCCTCCTCGTCCAGCTCCAGGTCACTGTCACGCGTTACGCGAAAGGGTACCACGTCCAGAATATGGCAGCCCTTAAACAGGTCATTGCAATGGCTGGCAATAATATCCTCCAAAAATACGAAGGTGCGTTTATTCTCAGGCACAACCTCGGTAATGCGGTTCAACACGCTTGGCACCTGAATAAGACCCATGCTGTGCTCGCCGTCCGCCTTTACCAGCTCTACCGCCAGGTTCAGCGTCTTGTTGGCCAAAAAGGGAAACGGACGCGAGGCATCCACCGCCATAGGCGTCAACACAGGATACACCACCTCGCGGTAATATTCCTCCAGCCAGTCCTTGGCCACATCGCTCAAATCCTTGACGCGCCTGAAATGCAGCTTTACCGCGTCCATCTCAGCCAAAAGCGCAATGAGCGACTTTGTCTGGGTGCGCACCTGCTCATGCGCTGCCTCGCTGATAGCCACCAGCTGCTCGCGCACAGACATACCCGAGGCATCACGCTTTTCAACGCCGTTATCAAAATTACTCCACAATCCTGCCACGCGCACCATAAAGAACTCGTCCAGGTTAGATGCCGAAATCGCTACAAACTTCAAGCGCTCCAAAAGCGGCGTATCCTTAACCATGGCCTCCTTCAGCACGCGCAGGTTAAATTTCAGCCAGCTCAGCTCGCGGTTATAAAAGTATTCCGGCTTCGTCAAATCCAATTTTTTCATCACTTATTCACCCGTTCCAAACTTGGTTCTATACCAAAAACCTCTTCAAAAAAGCTTGATTTATCCGCAAAGGTCCACATCTCCAGCGCCAAATCCTCCTTGCTGGCGGCCTGCACCCGCAGACTGTTATCCTTGAGCACAAT
>CAVAHH010000282.1:0-2606 GCA_963588395.1 bacterium | reverse complement strand
CAAAGCCAGCAACAGAAGCATCATCGCAAAAACTTTCTTCATCGTTCACCTTAGATTTTCTTTCTGCTGCTGTATAAAGCAGTTCCATAACCTTTGCAGCATATAACCGCTGCCCTTTAAGCCCACCATAGGCTGCTGTACGATAAACACCTCATCGTTAGCAGGATAAGCAACATTACAACTGGTAAAATTACACTGCTCCCTGCGGTACAGCACCGAGCTTTCGCTGCCGCTAGCCAAAAGTAAGACATTGTCGCAGGTCTTCAGGCACTCGCTGACAGCCGCATCATCCTCACCCACTGTATAAATGGCATCAGCCGCATCACACGCAGGAGGCTGCTCAAGCGATTGCTGGCAGATGACGCTCAGCTTACCTATATCCGACCACTCTGTGCGCAAGGTCTGCGCCAGGCAAAGAGCCTGCGTAGCAGGCGCGCTGACAATAACCTCTTCAAACCACAGGCTTCCCCAAAGCGCCACCGCCTCATTATTACGGCTCAACAAGTAGCTGCTTTGTACTCTAGCTTCTGCCTCCAGAGCCTGCAGGGAGGCTGCTGGTAACGCTTCGTTAATTTTCTTCATCCAGCCAAGCGTTCCCTGCACGCCGTAGGGCAGGCCTGCCACAACATATGGTGTACCGTAACGCTTATGTAGATATTTTGCCAGCTCCAGTCCCAACTCCTCGTTAGTGACTATGTTAAGCGTTGCTGCTCCCAACTGCTTGAATTCCTCTAGGCTGCACTCACTGCCGGGAGTGCAAAGCACCTTATAGCCTGCAAGCTGCAGCAGTCTTTTTAATTCCCTGGTATCCGCCGCTCCCTGCAGATAAAATTCCGTCTGTCCCAAAATATTTACTGCCAAAGGCTGCTCGTCTATATCTTTATCTTGCGGCAGCAAAAGCTCCATAGTCTTGAGTGCGGCCTTGACGTAGCCGGCAGCAAAGCCTCCCACCATGCCACCGCAATCAAGCGTAACAACAGGAAACGGCAGTGCCAGCTTACGCGCCATACCTGCCAGGTCGTCACCTATAAGGCTGAGCGAGCAACTGCTTTCTATCAGCAGGATAGACGGCTTGCAGCCATCCTCCAGCATCCGCTGCAGCTCCTTGGTGACATATTCCTCCGAGCCGTAGATAACGGCGTTATTATCAGGCTGCGAGCCATGAAAGCGCAGATACATGTCGTTGCGGGCCTTTTCCAAATGCCTTAGGGCGTAAAAATAACACCACAACGGACCATTGACTAAAATCTCACTACCGGCAATAGCAGCCATAAAAGCTCCTGCGCCAGTCAGCGCACAGGTATCCACACGCTCGCAGATATTGCCCCAACCTTGCTTTTTAGACATAACGTACGCCTCCCTTAAGCCTGCTGCAAAGGCATTGATAAATTCCCTGCATCATCTTCAGCTCTCCTGCAACTCCCACAAGCGGCAGCATTGGTAAAAAAATCTGCTTGCTTTGCGTGCTTTGTAGCTCGTGCGTCGTCAAAACTATATCAGCCTGCGCTAAAAGCGAATCTCCCTCAGCTGTAGTATAAACAGGTGCGTCACTCACCTGACGGATTACCTCTAGCATTTCCTCACGTTCTTCTCCGTCGTAGGTATCAAGCATGATAACACCTGTCAAATCCAGCTGTAGCAGCCTTATCGTCTGCAAAATATTGCTAGGATGAAAATATCTCAAAATGCGGCCAATACAAAGCACTGTTTTCTTGCCGGCGGTTACAGGCAGAAAACGCTCTAGTCCTGCCTGTAGCTTGGCTGTTTCCGTTGCCAGTACTGTTTGGGCCAGCCCCCTGCGTTCTAGCAGCTTCCCCACACTCTCAATCCAATCCATCGTTTCCTGCCAGCCCACAGGATAAATATCAGACAGATATTTCATACCATACAGCTCGTGCAGTTGCTTGGCCACCTTGGTAAGCCCCACGTGCGTCTGACCGCGACCGCCCAAAACAATAGCATATTCCGCAGCCGCCACCCTCGGCAGGTCGTCAAAGGCCATATACCCTGGAAACTGTCCCAAAACATGCACGCCGAACTTTTCCAGCATGCGTGTAACCTCGCTAGCGTACAAGCCCCAAGGACCACCATTATCGCCCAAAAGCAGCACGCTGTCAGCTTCCTTGGCACAAGGTCTGACAAAGCGGTCTAACAGCTTTTGCGTAACTTCAAAATAACCATCATAATATTCTGCTCCCAAAAAACCGCAGCATTCAACCGTCACGATGGGTATAGCTGCTTCTTCCTCCATAGCACGTGCTACGGCTTCAACATCATCACCGATAACACCTGCTACGCAGGAATTGGCGATAACCACGCACTTGGGTTTATAGGTAGCAATAGCAAAGCGCAGACATTTTTCTAAGCGCTGCGCACCACCAAATATTGCATCCTTTTCCTGCATCTGACTGCTTAGAAGCGGTACAGATCCCCACTGCTCACGGGCATTTTCGCTCAGCGAACGATATTGGGCGTTGATATCCATAGTGCGCGCTACATGAGCACAGGCACGTGGGCTGTGAAACACCACGACAACGCCTTCCATATAAGCCACAGCGCGCCATACACCAGGCATGCTACAGCTGCAGCTCTTACGGGCACTGTAA
>CAVAHH010000281.1:0-2620 GCA_963588395.1 bacterium | reverse complement strand
TAAGATATAGGTGACCGCCAGGTACGGGCAAACCGAAGGAGCTCATCATAATATTGAGCGCCATAAATAAGGCAGTAATGCAGATAGCTAATGTGGCATTATTTTTTGCTGTAGTTTGATGCTGTTCGATATGTTCCATAATATAACAATCCCCTCTGTAAAATATTATAGTGATAATTATAAGCCAAATTGACTATATTAATATTACCAGAAAACGAAAATTTTCTATAGTCAGTATAACGAAAAGTGTGATAATGGCAACTAAATGACAGATACTTACAAATAAAGCTACTGCGCTGACAAAAATACTTCATAAAAATTGTGGTAGAATAAAGCAGGGATTTTTGGTATAATTATTGAGTAGAATACTGGAATAAGAAAAATAAGTGGGAGGTCGCTATTGTGACAGAACTTAAAAAATTCAAGCGTGTGGTATTAAAGCTGAGCGGTGAAGCCTTGGCCGGTGAAAAAGGTTTTGGCATTGACCCGTCTGTAGTATATGCATTGGCCCAGCAGATTAAGGCCGTTGTAGAAAGTGGCGTGGAGGTTGCAATCGTCAATGGCGGCGGTAACTTCTGGCGCGGTCTCAGCGGCAGCAACAAGGGCATGGATCGTGCTACTGCTGACTACATGGGCATGCTGGCAACCGTAATCAACTCCTTGGCACTGCAGGATGCTTTGGAAAACCTGGAGGTTCCCACCCGCGTACAGACCGCAATTGAAATGCGTCAGGTGGCTGAACCCTACATCCGCCGCCGTGCTATCCGCCATATGGAAAAAGCAAGAGTAGTAATTTTTGCTGCAGGCACCGGCAACCCGTACTTTTCTACCGATACTACCGCTGCGTTGCGTGCGGCGGAGATTGAGGCAGATGCCATTTTGATGGCGAAAAAGGGTGTTGATGGTGTTTACGACAGCGACCCGGCCAAGAACCCGGACGCGAAGAAGTTTGACGAGCTGCCGTACATCGAGGTAATCCAACGTCATCTGAGCGTTATGGATTCCACAGCTATCAGCCTGTGCATGGACAACAATATCCCCATCGTGGTGTTTAATATCGATGAACCAGGTAACATTTTGCGTGCAGCAGCAGGCGAAAAAATCGGTACCCTGGTAGGAGGTAAGGAATAATGGCAACAGTAAGCGAAATTATCACTGGTATTGAAGGTAAAATGGAAAAATCCGTAGCAGCGCTCAAGGTTGACCTGGCTAGCCTGCGTGCGGGCCGTGCAACTCCGTCCCTGCTCGAAAAGGTGATGGTAGAATATTATGGTACTCCTACGCCTGTTACTCAGGTGGCAAGCGTTACCGTTCCCGAACCGCGCATGATCGTCATCACTCCGTGGGAAAAGACTATTCTGAAGGATATTGAAAAGGCCATCATGAAATCTGACCTTGGTCTTAACCCTAACAGCGACGGTGTGTGCATCCGCCTGAATCTGCCGCAGCTGACCGAGGAGCGTCGTAAGGACCTGGTTAAGGTTGTGCACAAAAAGGCTGAGGAATATCGCGTAATCGTCCGCAATCTGCGCCGTGATGCTAACGACGCTATCAAAAAGACTGAAAAGGCTAAGGAGATCACCGAGGACGAGTCTAAGAAGGGCGTAGAAAAGGTACAAAAGCTGACTGATAAGGTAATGAAGGAAATTGACGCAGCAGCTGCTAATAAAGAAAAAGAAGTAATGGAAGTATAATGGAAGCTCCACAGGTTTTGGCACTGACCCTGGATGAGGCCGTGCGCCGCCTGGCGGCTGCAGGCTGTACCTACGAGGTGCAGTCCCTGCTGCCGCCACGTGCGTGCGAGGCAGACTTTGCGGGGAAAGTAGTGCGCAAATATGTAGTTAGGCAGCGTCAGCTGTCTGCTAATAGATTAGCTCTTACCGTAGTGTATAGATGACAGAAAAGGAGGTGCGACGAAATGGCTCTGAAAATTGATAAGGACGCATGTGTAGGCTGCGGCACCTGTGCTGCTACCTGCCCCGTAGGTGCTATCACCGAGGCTGATGGCAAATACGAAATTGGCGAAGATTGTGTAGAGTGTGGCGCTTGCGCTGCTAACTGTCCGGTTGGCGCTATCGAGTAAGTCAAGACTGCAATGCAAAAATCAGGAAGGCGGCCTCCCGCAAGGGGGAGGCTCGCCTCTTCTTTAATCAGAGCAAAAACAAAGAATAATATCGCAGCAGCTGCCGGCACAGCAGTTGGCACAAATTTTGGCGAAGGGCTTGATACTTGTGTTTAAAGGCTTGTTTCAAACAAAAACTAAGGCTGTAAATAACATTGAAATGCATACTGAGGATTTAGATATGCAAAACATTCCTCAGCATATCGCCATCATCATGGATGGCAACGGCCGCTGGGCTAAGGCCCAGGGCAAGGTGCGCACTTTTGGCCATCAGGCGGGTGCCGAAACACTTAAAACAATAGTCAGAGCTGCAGATAAGCTGGGAGTCAAGGTTATCAGCGCCTATGTTTTTTCTACAGAAAACTGGAAGCGTCCTGTGACAGAGGTTAACTTTATCATGGAGCTGCTCAGCCGCTATCTGACGAACGAAATTGACGAATTTAACGAAAATAACGTGCAGGTGCGTTTTATCGGTTCACGCGAGGGCTTGCCTGAGAT
>CAVAHH010000280.1:0-2624 GCA_963588395.1 bacterium | reverse complement strand
TCGAAAAAATATTCCTTTTACATTTTTAATCAGATTTTATCGCATTTACGCTAGATATAACATTAGTATTAAAAGCTAACAGGATGTAACTGCAGAATGAATCAGGTTCCTCTAAAAATAATAGTCAATTGACATCCCTGCATATTTTATTGTACGATTATTGCAAAGGATGTTAATTAAATTAACCTTATAGGAGCACACATAAAATGCAGCTAAAATTAGGCATTATCGGCGAACAGCACGCCCTCGACACACTGCAGGAGGTTATAGGTGAATATGATGATTTCTCCCCCCTGCTCTTTGCAGATAACCAGGAAACTCAAACGTTAGAAATAATTGACGCTCACCAGGATGATGTTGACGCCTGGATGGTATTTGACCAGGCCAACAACCTGCGTATAGAAAACTGGGGACAATCACGCCATCCCGTTTATTACATTCCCTACCGCGGTGCCAGCTTTTACAAAGCACTGTGCAGCGCACTGTACCAAGGCTATAAAATTGAAGAGCTGAGTATTGACACCATTCCCTACTATGACATAACACGCGGTTTGGATGATATGCAGATTACCTATGGCACAATCAACCACATGGCAGACGAGTCAGGTACGCTTTCCAGCAGCAGCTATTACGACTTTCATCGCAGCCTGTATACCCAAGGTGTGACCAAGGCCGCCATCACCAAAAGCTACTATGTTAAAACACTGCTGGAGGCAGAGGGAATTCCCGCTTTTTGTATTCTTCCCATGCGCGTTACCATCCGCAATATTTTAAATCTCATCCTCAGCCACTTCCGCATCAAACGTCTGCAGGATTCGCAGATAGCTATCCAGGTCTTCAGCTTCAGCCTGCTCACCAACAGAGACGAGTTTTATTCCGTTGATGACCTGTACAGCCAGGAAATCGCTATTTCACAAAAGCTCATCAGCTACACTAAAAGCATCAACGGCTCGCTTAAACCTGCCAACGAGGGTAACTTTTATATTTTTACCACCCGCGGCATTTTAGGCAGACTGACACACAATTTCACGCAGCTCCCCAACATCCCTGCCCTACAGGACGTCAACAAAAAGCTGCGCGCCTGCGGCATCGGTATCGGCAACAGTGCCAGTGAGGCCGAATTCAACGCCATAATCGCGCTCAAGCACGCCTGCGCTGATGCCAAAGGCAGCTGGTACGCCGTGCTTGATGACAAAACCATTTGCGGTCCCCTCGGTAGCACGCAGCAGCTGGAATATCAATACGCCTCCGCGCAGCTGGAAGCTGTCAGCCGCGCCACCTCGCTCAGCCAGGCAACGCTCAGCAAGATCTGCCATGCGCTCAAGGTGTACGGCCGCGACGAGCTCAACGCCCAAGAGCTGGCAAGCACGCTACAGGTAGTACCACGCAGCGCCCGCCGCATTCTCACTATATTAGTAGAGCACGGCTACGCTGAGGAAGCGAGCTCCGAAATGACCGAAGCTAAGGGCCGCCCACGCAAGGTGTACCGAATAAAGCTTTTACCACCTAGGCCAAAGCTTAGCGTGCTTTGAAAGTGATTTGTAATGTAGATAAGCAAATGAATTCTGTATACATCGCGCTTTGATATTGACACCAGAGCGCGATTATTTTATTCTTTATTTGTGGACTAGTCCTTTAATAGTCCTATAATTATTCTTGGAGGGAGAATAAACATGAAATTTTCTATCGTTGCCACTGGTGACTCCTTGCTTACGCAACGTCTGCCACGGCAGGATAAATCCTGCTTAGCTTTGAAGGAGATTTTTGAGCAGGCAGATATACGCTTCACCAATTTCGAACTACAGGTGCATGATTTTGAGGTTGCGCCCTCTGCCGTCAGCGGCGGTACCTGGGTAGCAGCACGTCCCGGTGTCATAAAAGATTTAAAATGGCTGGGGCTGAATCTTTTCGCAGGTGCCACCAATCATTCCCTGGATTGGGGACACGATGGTTTAAAGACCACCATGCGTCATCTGCAGGAAAACGACTGCACCTACGCAGGCATCGGCATGAACCTTGCCGAAGCAAGCATGCCCTGCTATATCGATACACCCGAAGGCCGTGTTGCCTTAATCAGCGTCTGCTCCTCGGGTAAGGACTGGCATATCGCCGGTGAGCAAAGGCCAGACGTTCCCGGCCGCCCCGGTATCAATATGTTGCGCTTTAATCTTATCAACTATCTGCCTAAAGAAGATATCGAGGTTTTGCGCAAGATTGTCGATAAAACCTATGTCAACGCACGCCGCCTGCAGCTGGAGCGTGAAGGCTTCATTAAAGCCGAGGAGGGCTTTGCCGTTGGCACCAACCGCTTTGAGGTTGGTGAAGCAGGGACCAAAACCTTCTGCAATAAAAAGGATTTACAACGTATTTTAAGATATATTTCTGAAGCTAAGCGCCAGGCCGACGTCGTATTGGTCAGCCACCATGCGCACGAATTCCGCGGTATTGACAAGGCCGTAGCCGCCGACTTTACACGTGAATTTGCCCACGCCTGCATTGACGCAGGTGTCGATGCCTTTTTAGGCCACGGTCCGCACATCCTGCGTGGTATAGAAATTTATAACAGCAAGCCTATTTTTTACAGCTTGGGCGACTTCTTCATCCAAAATGACAGCGTAGAGCGC
>CAVAHH010000279.1:0-2629 GCA_963588395.1 bacterium | reverse complement strand
AGCCAATGCTCTGTGCCTTGCTATAACAATCAGCGGTACTTTGCGTCCTTGTCAGGTTGCCACAGCTCACATCTGCATCAACATACATAATTTTTACCGGTTGCGAATCCTTTAACAGGCCCGCGCCGCATAGGTGTACAAATGCTTCCAGACATTTGGCACCCGTACCACCGATACCAATCAAATAATAACTCATAGTACTTCCTCCAAATTATTTATGTAATGCTTCAGCCAAAAACGGAATATATTTTACCGGTGCCGCATAAGCAACCAAGGATGCCAGGTAATACAAAAGTACCGGGAAAATCACCACAAACACACTGGCAAGGCCACTGCCCTCTACTGCTGTCGGCAGCAAAAGGAAGTTAGCGATAAGGCCAGCAACAAAGGAAGCTATGAGCAAAGCGTAATACTTGACATTGATATTGCTATCTCCTGCATAATTGTCACCAAAATAAAACCAGATTGCAGAACAGATAAAGCCCAATACACCGCTTATAGCACCACATTTTCTAAAGCCGTCAATCCACTCATCAACCTCCATGCCTTCGACCGGAACAATTGTATCCATCAAAAAGAAGTTACCATAGAAGAAAAATAATAGTAGCCAAAAAATCACCAATAATCCTAATGTTTTAACAGAAAAGCTTCCCCAAGTCATTTGCACACACACTCCTTAAATTTTTTATTTTATTGCTTCAAGATATACATATATATCATAGAATCCCGGCTTATTCATTTCATAGTTCAACGCACTGACCATTTTAACAAAGCTGCTGACATTCAACGTTTTGTTACCTACGCTCTGCAAGGCATCTTCTGCAACATCATCTCCAAAATTCCAATCCTTAAAGCTATTGTTACTCTCTATATAGTCTTCCTTCTCCGGCATAAGTGCAAAGGTCAGCCTATATTTACCCTCGGCCTTACGAATACCTATAGGATTAAATTTAAACAGCAGATCAACGTTGACATCATTTCCGTGCATGCCTGTGCCACTACCATGCAGCTCTGCAAAATCCTTAGTTTTTACTTCTATAAATTCCGCATTACTACTATCCTTACCAGATTTCCCCAGCATTTTATCAACAAAGCCAGCTTCCATCTTTTTGCCTTCCTGCTGCTGCCATTTTTCTACATTGCAGGCAAACAATGCAAATTTATCAGGACAGTTGCCGATAACATTGCCGGCAGTCAACGTGCTATAGAAGCCGGACTGCTTTTCACTTAGCTTTAGGCGGTATTGTAAAATGTCACTGTTACTGCCCAAAAGTGATGATATCTGCGCCATACTAGCCATATTTTCCTTTTTACTATTTTTAATAGGCTTGCCAGGTGTCAAAGTAACGTCAGTACCAAGATGCTTTGCAAACAAAACAGTCTTTAGCAGCTTGTCATCATTGATGCTTTTGGCATAATTTTCTGTAAAAATCCGCACATCCGCTTCATTGCCAAGAACCAGCAGATAAAACGGACGATACGTAGCCTTATCCTCCTTGCTAGCATACATAAAGGATGCGGAGCTTTTGCCTACATCATAAATTTTGCCATTAAACTGGCTTCTCACACCAATCAAAGCCATTGCCTTGCTACTATCTGCAAAGCACGCCTTTTTCAAGGATATAATCAAGCTGTCAATATCATTATTTGTTTGAAAGAGATCTGTCACCAAAATATTCAGCTTGTTTTTATCCATAGAATCAACAACAGTCTGCAGGCTTGTATCCTTTTCCTGATAAAAAGCAACACTATTCGCTTGTAAAAACTGTTCCCTGCTTAATGTCTGCAGACTATCGCCAAATTTTACGTACTGTATTTTTTCCTGTTTCCAGGTAGCCGTCAGCGTTCTTTCGATATTTTTCAGGCCATCACAATATACTGTAGTTGATGGATAATTTACATACCCACCCATAGAAAACGTACCATCTAAATAAACAGCAGCATCTATGCTATCACTTTTTTGCTGCGCTGTTACCTGTGGCTTTGCCAGCTCCCGACCGTTACCGGATGTACTACTACTACATCCGTACAATGCCATACTTATCAGCAAAAGCATTATAAGCATTGTAATTCTTTTCATCATATACACTTCCTCCTTCGATGCCATAAAAAACACAGATATGCTTCATCTGCCTATCTGTTATCCATCAACCACATCCTCTCAAGTGTTCTTTTTTAAACTCTTAGGTTTAATCCTTACTATTTTTACTTAAGATAATTTCATTATAGCACTCTGTCCCCCCCCAGTCAATCAAATGTACATTAATTGTTCTTTTGTCAGTTTTCTTCTTTCCTGATAACAAAAAACGCACAACCCCCGGCTACATAGCCCAGAAGTTGTACGTTTTCTTGTATTTATTCCATTTTCAATTCATCAGCCATCAAGCCTGTAGCTTAACGACGTGGACCTTCAGGTCTTTGGTTACCACCCGGCACAAGGCCTCTTGTTATCCGGATGTGGTTGAGGTCTGCGATCTCCATCAGGAGCTTAGCGACGTTCATCCGGACGCGGCTGTTACCTGCGGTCTCCATCAGGAGCTTGGCGACGTTCATCCGGACGCGGCTGTTACCTGCGGTCTCCGTCAGGAGCCTGACGACGTTCATCCGGACGCGGCTGATATCTGTGATC
>CAVAHH010000278.1:0-2638 GCA_963588395.1 bacterium | reverse complement strand
TGCTTAGGGCGGTGCGGATTATTGTGAAGATTACAAGGCGCGCCTGGAGCGTGTAAAGCAAGAGCTTAGCAATTTGGAAAGTAAATAACAAGAAAACTGGCACTGTCATCGTTCTGATGAAGGCAGTGCCAGTTTTTGCTTATTCTTTATAAAGTGTTAATCATAGCGATGAGGCGCTCAACCTCTTCGTCCTTGGTGGCCCAGCTGGTGCAAATGCGCACGCTGTAATTGCCGTCAGACAGATAAGCAATGTGGCTGAGGGCAAATTCTTCGCTGAGCTTAGCAAATTGTGCCGGTGTCATAATCACAAATTGCTGGTTAGTGGGGGAATCGGTGACAAATTTAAAGCCTTTGGCTAAAAACGCATCACGGATCTTGAGAGCCTGCATAGTGCCTTTACCGCAGATTTTGGCATATAAATCATCCTTCATGATGGTGCCGAACTGCACACCTAAAAGGCGTCCCTTGGCCATGATAGAACCGCACTGCTTGGCAATAGTGCGGAAGTCAGGCTTGAGTGCGTCGTTGGTAATGACAACGGCCTCACCAAAGAGCAGACCACATTTTGTTCCGCCAATATAAAATACATCGCAGTTGGCTGCCAGGTCGGCGGCTGTCATATCGTTATCCGGTGCGCCTAAAACGTATCCTAAGCGCGCACCATCTACAAAAAGATACAGACCGCAGTCACGGCAGGCAGCGTACAGGTCCTGCAGCTCCTTTTTGCTGTACATGCTGCCAATTTCCGTCGGCTGGGAAATATATACCATTTTGGGTTGCGCCCAATGCTCGCGGCTGGGATCGGTGTCGTACAGCTTCCATTCCTTGCGGATCTGCTCTGCAGTGAGCTTGCCGTCATCGCTGGCAAGTGGCAGGACGCGGTGACCAACATGCTCGATAGCACCTGCCTCATGGGTATTGATGTGGCTGGGAACTGCACCATAAACGGCCTGGTGTGGACGCAGGGCGGCGCAGATAACGGTGAGGTTGGTCTGTGTCCCTCCTACCAAAAAGTGCACATCAGCACTGGGGCAGGCAAAGTATTCCTTAATGAGCGTGCGTGCCTCGTCGCAGTAGGGATCAAGGCCGTAGCCGTCAGTCTGCTCCATATTGGTTTGTACCAGCTTTTCTAAAACGGCAGGATGGCAGCCTTCGGTATAGTCACTGTTAAAACGGTAGGTCATAGGTTACTCCTCCTCGGTGTGTAAATATAATATTAGATGTGTAGTGTTGCTTCGGCAAAGAGAGCTGCCCTGCCGCTGATATAGGTGCGGCCGTCAACGTATTCACAATACAGCTCGCCGCCGCGGCCGGATGCCTGGAAGGCGTTGATCTTGTTTTTGCCAAGCTTTTCGCCCCATAGCTTGGCGATGTGGCAGTGGCAGCGGCCACAGACAGGATCCTCGTCAATACCGCATTTGGGAGCGAAGGAACGGCTGACACAGTCGTAATCCTTACCTGGTGCAGTGATGTGCAGCAAAGCACCATCAAGTACGGCGATGACATCCTGCTTGGGGACGGCGTTGCGCACTGCAGCCTCGTTGGCCAGCACAAAGACAAGGTCCTTGCCCAAATAAGCTTCTAAGGGACGGCTGCCTACAGCCTCGGCCATGGCATCGGTAATAGGTATGCTGTGCATGGGAATAGACGGTAAGCCCAAGGTTAGCAGCTCATCTGTACGCGTTACGGTGAGGCTGCCGCTAAGAGTATCAAAACAGATTTCGCTCAGTCCGGGTTCGATAAAATTCATGATGATAAAAGCTGTGGCAAGCGTTGCGTGGCAGCAAAGGGTGACCTCCTTGTGCGGATTGAACCAGCGCAGGTGGTAGCGCTCTCCCTCCTTGACGGTGAAGGCAGTTTCTGAAAAGTTATTTTCCAAGGTTATTTTCTGCATCAGCTCATCCGGTAGCCATTCATCAAGGATGCAGACGGCAGCCTGGTTGCCTGAAAAGGGTTTATCGGTAAAAGCGTCGACAATATATTCTTTAATCATGGTAAATTCCTCCCATAAACAGACTGCAAAAGCGTAGTAAAAATTGCAGATTAATTTTTTCCGAGAAATCTTTTGCCGATAAATTCATATAGAACCGGTAACAGCGAAAAGACGATGATTCCGAGTGTTACCAGGGTAAAGTTGTGCTTGATGGCGGGTATGTTACCAAAGAAGTAGCCACCGCCGACAAAGAGGCACACCCAGACAACGGCACCGATAACATTGTAGTGGGCAAAGGTAAGGTAGTGCATTTTGCCGATGCCTGCTACGAAGGGCGCAAAGGTGCGCACGATAGGCACAAAGCGTGCCAAAAAGATGGCCTTGTGACCATGCTTTTCGTAAAAAGCGCTGGCTTTATCAACGTGTTCCTTCTTGATCAGACCATGCTTGGAGTTTATCATGTGCAGACCCAGCTTTTCACCTATCATATAGTTACAGGCATCACCCAAAACTGAAGATACCAGGAAAATCATTACGATGATTTTGATATCCATGCCCTCGGGTGAGGTAGCTGCCAGCGCACCGCAGGCAAAAAGCAGTGAATCGCCTGGTAAAAACGGGGTGACGACCAGGCCGGTTTCACAAAAGACAACGATAAAAAGGATAGCGTAAATCAAATGACCATAGGCTGCCATAATTTCCGGC
>CAVAHH010000277.1:0-2666 GCA_963588395.1 bacterium | reverse complement strand
GATGAAGGCTCTGCAGTCACCTGAGGTGAAAAAATTCATTGAAGAAAAATACAAGGGCGCAGTTGTAGCAGCGTTCTAATCTAATAAGTATGGACTGTTGCCATAGCCTGTGCTGTGGTGACAGTCTTTTGTATGATGGTAACATTTGCTAAATTTTTTTGAAGGAGATTAATATGAGTCAGGAAGAAATCAAACAATTTATGGAAGCTTCACGAATCGATCAGCCTGCCACTGTCGAAGAATTTACCGAAGCTGTCAAGGGTGCCTACAAGGATAGGACGCGTCAGGTTTACTTTATCTGGCGTAAGCTTAAAGAGCTATACCCTGAGGTTGACGCTAACCGTGTTATCCGCGAGGGCAGCTATGACTTTGGCCTTTATCAGGGCAACCAGATAGCGCAAAAATATGGTGGCAGTGAAAACGTCGGGCCTAAGGAGGCGCTTTTAGGGCAAACCTCGCGCGGTGGGCTTTTGGTCTTTAAGCAAAAGATTGAGCAGCTTGACGATGATAAGGCAGTAAAGATTTTTAACCGCTGTCCTCATGTGGAGGCGTTGACAGAGCTGGGTCTGAGCAAGGAGGAAATCAAGATGTTCTGCCGCGATATGCTGGGACATTGCGATTATGCTATCTGCAAGCCATTTACGCATGTGGAGATTGAGTTCCCCACTACTATTGCCGATGGTGAGGGACGTGGCTGTGCTATGACGATTACGCGCAAGGCTGATAATAAGGGGTGACAGCCTTCGTATATATGAAGTGTGGATGTGTAATATTATTAAATGAGGTGGAAAAATGACTAGAAAACCGACTTTTGTTGAAGCTTTGATCCCACTTTTGGGAATGGTGGTGCTTTTGGGTATTGGCTATGGTAAATTTGGCCTGCCTATTCAGTTTTTGTTGATTGTAGCAGCGTTTATCGCATCAATCATTGCTATGCGCTGCGGTTACACCTGGAATGATATGATTCATGGTGTCGCTGAAAAAATTCAGAGCAGCCTGCCGTCACTTTTGGTTATGGTGTGCGTAGGTGCTATGATTGCCAGCTGGATGGTCAGCGGTACTATTCCTATGCTGATTTATTATGGCATCAAGATTATTGACCCGCAATTTTTATTTGTGACAGCCTTCTTTGTAACTGCGGTGATTTCTACCTTTACAGGAACCTCCTTTGGTAGTGCCGGTACTGCCGGTGTTGCCATCATGGGTATTGCTATCGCCTTGGGTGTGCCGCTGGAAATTGCTGCAGGTGCCGTTATCAGCGGTGCCGTGTTTGGTGACAAGCTGTCCCCACTTTCGGATACCACTATGCTTGCTCCTATTGCTGCAGGCAGCGAGCTGTACGACCACATCAAGCATATGCTGTATACGACGGGCGCAGCAACCATTGCCTGCATAGTTGTGTTTACGGCTGTTGGCATGACGATGGATGTTTCTAAAATGACCAATCCCGAAACTGTAACAGCGATATTGCAAAACCTGGAGCAGCTGTATCATTTTAATCTTTTGCTGCTGCTGCCGCCGGTATTAATCTTCTGGGGTGCCTACACCAAAAAGCCTACTATCCCGATGCTGCTTTTAGCTTCTGTTATTGCGCTGGTTATGGGTATGGTCTTTCAGGGTTTTGGCCTCAAAACCGCACTGCAGGCCTTTGTCAACGGCTTTAAGGTTACAATGATCCCCGGTGCGGCTGATATTAAGGTGGTTAAGCCGATTATCACCCTGCTCAACCGTGGCGGCCTGATGGGTATGATGAGCACGGTATTGCTGGTGTTCTGCGCCTTTGGCTTTGCAGGCATCTTTAGCAAGGCTGGTTGCATTGAGGTAGTTTTGGAAAGAATTATCGGCGCAATTAAATCAGTGGGCCAGCTCATTACTGCTACCGTCGGCTCTACTCTTTTCATGAGCATTGTTACCGGTAGCTCTTACCTGGCAATTTTGATTCCTGGTGAAATGTTTCGCGATCTTTATAAAAAGTTTGGCCTGGAGCCGAAGAACCTGTCGCGTACCTTGGAGGATGCAGGTACCTGCGCTGTACCTTTGGTTCCCTGGTCTGTTGCCGGCACCTATATGGCGGCAACCTTGGGCGTGCCAACCGTCAGCTATCTGCCTTGGGCAGTATTGTGCTACAGCAGCATGATCTTTGCTATCATCTATGGCTACACCGGCTTCGGCATCGCTAAAATAAAAAAATAACATAGCTGTAATTGGTGTGTCATTAGGGCTGTTGCATAGGTTTTTCCTGTGCAGCAGCCCTTAAAATATGCTATACTTAAGAAAATAGAAATAAATTTAACGCGAGGTACAGCATGCGAAAATATGCAAAGTTTTATGTAACGCCTAAGGGAGAACGCGCCGCACGTGGCGGTCATCCCTGGGTTTTTGGCGAGGAAGTTACCAAGGTGGAGGGAACGTATACTAATGGTGATTTGGTTGACGTTGTGACAGGTAAGGGAAAATATTTGGGTACTGGTTTTGTAAATGACCATTCCAAAATCCGTGTACGTATAATTTCGACTAACACCAATGATAAATTTGACGAAGCGTTTTGGGAGCGCCGTCTGCGCTACGCGCTTGATTATCGTCTTACCGTTATGGGTGAGCGGGATTTTAATTGCTGTCGCCTGATTTTTGGCGAGGCAGACATGTTTCCGGGACTGACTGTGGAC
>CAVAHH010000276.1:0-2709 GCA_963588395.1 bacterium | reverse complement strand
ACCCATGACAGATCATACAAACAGCGAACTTAGGCAGGTCTTACAAAAGCTATGCATGATGAATAATAAGTTCATGAACCTTATGCTTGATGATAATATCGATGCCGCACAAATAATGTTGCGCGTTATTTTGAAAGATGATACAATCAAGGTGATAAGTGTCAGGATTCAAAATTTTATCCAGAATCTTTTTGGTCATTCCGCACAGCTGGATATTTTGGCCAAGGACAGTACCGGCAGGCTTTTTAACGTAGAAATCCAGCGTAGCGATGAAGGCGCCCCGGCAAAGCGGGCCAGGTTCTACAGCAGCGCGCTTGATACACGCTTTTTGCGTAATGGTGCTGACTACGTGGACCTGCCTGACACCTACGTTATTTTTATTACAGAAAACGATGTGCTGCAGGGTAACTTGCCCATATACAATGTGCAGCGCACTATTGAACAAAACAGCAGGCCATTTGCAGATGGCTCACATATTATTTATGTCAACAGCCAATGCCGCGATAACACCGCCTTGGGTTATCTGATGCAGGATTTACACTGCACCGAGCCTGCAAGGCTGCATTACAGCGAATTTGGTAAACGCATGAAATTTTTAAAGGACTCAAAGGAGGGTGAAGAAAAAATGACTGATATTCTGGATCTTTATATTGAGAAGAAGATAAAAGAAAGAACTGAGTTAAGGGTTCAGCAGATGGCTGAGCAAAAGGCTGAACGGATTGCCAAGCAAAAAGCCGAAAAAATCGCCGAGCAAATGGCCGAGCAAAAAAGCAGACAGATTGTTCTCAATCTCCTCAAAAACGGTATCACCGAGGATATTGCTGCCAAGGCAGCTGATATGCCCTTAGCAGAGGTGCGCGAGCTTGCTAAAAAGCTGAGCGCGTAGTATAATCGCATAGCAAAGCTAGCACCCATACCTGATGCATCCAAAAAGCGGGAGCCGCCCATAAAGCAGCTCCCGCCTTTTTGTATCCATATATACTTTGTTTAAATAACCAAGCCCTCGCCATCGTCCCACAGCACCACGGCATCCTGCGCCAGCGACTGCTGCACGCAGATAACGCGCTGGTTGGCACTGCCACGGAAGCGCAGGTTGGGATTTTTTAAGTCCAGCACAAACTCGCCATCTACTAAAACATCGATATACGAAAGCATTTCTTCCGTAATCTCCCACGGCCCCAGGTTGCCTGTAAGCATATCCTTTTCAAAATTATAGCCGCTGTAGCACCAAATATCTTTATTGGGATATTCCTTTTTCACGCGGCGCAAAAACGGCAGCAGCGCCGCCTGATTGGCAGGCTCAAAGGGCTCGCCGCCAAGCAGCGACAGTCCGCGGATATGCTCGCCGCCGAGCAAAGTGAGCAGCTCATCCTGCGTGGCCTGCGTAAACGGCTGACCATAACTAAAGTCCCATGATTCCGGGTTAAAGCAGCCCTTGCAGCGGTGCGTACAGCCGCTCACAAACAGCGACACGCGCAGGCCCGGGCCATTGGCGATATCCAGATTCTTTATTTTTGCGTAATGCATACGCCCTCACCTCTTGTCTATCAAAGATGCATAACCCTGGCCTTGATTTCCTTGGTCTTGCCCACGTTCCAGAAGTTTTCGCCCAAATAACCGCAGGTGCGGCGGATAACCGTCATCTTGCCATGGTCCTTGTTGTGGCAGACGGGGCATTCCCATTCGTTGTCGTCGTTGATGGTGATTTCGCCGTCAAAGCCGCAAACGTGGCAGTAGTCGGATTTGGTGTTGAATTCGGCGTATTGGATGTTATCATAGATAAACTTAACAACCTCCTCCAGCGCCTCCAGGTTGTGACGCATATTCGGGATTTCTACATAGGAAATAGCACCGCCGGAGGAAATGCTCTGGAACTGGCTTTCAAATTTAAACTTGCTGAAGGCGTCAATCTCTTCGCGCACGTCAACATGATAGGAATTGGTGTAATAGCCCTTGTCGGTAACGTCCTCGATCGTGCCGAAGCGCTCCTTGTCGATGCGGGCGAAGCGGTAGCACAGGCTTTCGGCAGGCGTGCCATACAGGCCGAAGCCCAGGCCGGTCTGCGCCTTCCATTTGTCGCAGGCGCCACGCAGGCGGCGCATTACGCGCAGGGCAAAGTCCTTGCCCACCTCCGTGGTGTGGCTGGTGCCCTTCATCAGCTTGGTCAGCTCGTACAGGCCGATGTAGCCCAAGGAGATGGTGGAATAGCCATTAAGCAGATACTTGTCGATGGTCTCGCCCTTTTGCAGGCGGGCGATGGCGCCATATTGCCAATGCACGGGGCTCACGTCGCTCTTAATGCCCATCAGCGCGTTGTGGCGGCACATCAAAGCCTCGTAGCACAGCTCCAGGCGCTCATCCAGCAACTTCCAGAACTTTTCCTCGTCACCCTTGGCGATAATGCCGATCTGCGGCAGGTTTAAGGAAACTACGCCCTGGTTAAAGCGGCCCTCGAACTTATAGTTGCCGTTTTCGTCCTTCCACGGTGACAAAAAGCTGCGGCATCCCATGGGTGAAAAAACGTTGCCCTCGTAGTTTTCGCGCATCTTCTTGGCGCTGATGTAATCAGGATACATGCGCTTAGCGCTGCATTTTACCGCCAGACGCGTGATATAGTCATACTTGCCGCCCTTGAGGCAGTTGTGCTCGTCCAAAACATAGATCAGCTTGGGGAAGGCCGGCGTTACATATACACCCTTGTCGTTTTTG
>CAVAHH010000275.1:0-2716 GCA_963588395.1 bacterium | reverse complement strand
AACAAGGGGATCGTCGCTTGCGGCGGTCCTTTTTGCTAATTCTTCTTTTCGCTGTAGCGGCTTTTAGTGTATAATAAGATATTAAGATAATATATTTTTTGCGAGGTTTAGATATGCGTTTAAGAAAAAAACCATGGATTGAAGAAGCGATGAAGGAAGTGCAGGACGAGTATGTTTTTATGCACGATATTGATAAGTTTAAAGGTCATTGGCAGGAGATGTTCCCAGGCAAGCGCCTGTGCCTGGAAATTGGCTGCGGCAAGGGCCGCTTTACCATCGGCATGGCCGAGCTGAATCCGGATAAGGCCTTTATTGGCATCGAAACGCAGCATGATATTGCCTACTTCCCTGCGAAGGCGGCAAAGGACAAAAAGCTGGATAATGTGCGCATTATCTGTGCCAATGCCGAAAATTTGCTGGACTGGTTTGAGCCTGGTGAAATCAAAGAGCTGTACTTGAATTTCAGTGATCCCTGGCCTAAGGCACGTCATGCTAAGCGTCGTCTGACGCACCACAACTTTTTGGCGCTTTACCAAAAGCTTTTGGGCAAGGGCGGACATCTGCGCTTTAAGACGGATAACCGTGCTCTGTTTGATTTTTCGGTGGAGGAATTTAAGGAGTTCGGGCTGGAAATTGTTGGTTTGAGCTACGATTTGCACCATTCGGAATACGATAACCCTGTACAGACAGAATATGAGCAGAAGTTTAGTGCGCTAGGAACGCCGATTAACTTTTGCGAGGTTGTTTTTTAAATTGAGTTGAGTGTCATGAAAAAAAGATTTTTGCTGTGGGATAATCCGAGGCAGGCAATTTATATGTTGATGTTTATCCTGTTGCTGGCTGGTGGGGTAAATGTTTACAGTGCCAGCTTTGTGTCGGCACAGGATATGTTTAGCAGTGGTTGGTATTATCTTGGCCGCTATTTTCTTTTTGCGGCAGGAGGTATGGTGGCTATTCATATCGTGCGTAGCATTGGCTATAGAAGGATATTGAATAAGCGTTTTTTGTGGTACTGCTATGTACTTACCTTTCTTATGTTGCTATATGTTGACTATATGGGGATTGCCAACAAGGGTGCGACACGCTGGATCTATCTGGGACCCTTTTCTATTCAGCCGTCGGAGATTGCCAAGCTGGTGATTATTTTGCTGGCGGCGCGTTATTTGGGTAGTGCTATGAAGCGAGGGCAAAGGGTGGAGCTGTTTACCGGTGAATGCGCCCATGTTACCTATGCGACGTTGGCTGTGGCAGCGTTGGTGGTTAAACAGCCTGACTTAGGAACAGCGGCTATTATTGTAGCACTTTTGATAGGAGTGTTCGTCATTGCCGGCCTGGCAAAAAAATGGATCGTGGGCATTATAGGTGCAGGCCTTGTGGGTGCTGTTGTGCTGACTATTACGTCACCCTACCGCTGGGAACGAATTAAGGTATGGTTTGATCCTTGGCTGGATGAGCGTGGCAGTGGCTATCAGATGGTGCAATCACTGCTGGCGATTGGCAGCGGCGGTTTGACAGGTACGGAATGGGGACATGGTGCCGGAAAATTTTTTTACCTGCCTGAGGCGCATACTGATTTTGCTTTTGCTATTTTTTGTCAGGAAAATGGATTGTTGGGTGCAGCTCTTTTGCTTTTAGTGTTTGCTGTTATGGGAGCAGCCTTTTATAGGATCAGTGTCAGCACTCGCGACCCAAAAGGTTTTTTGTTAGCCGTAGGCGTAACCTTTCTCATTATCGGACAGGCCTTTGCAAATATGGCGATGGTGTGCGGTATTCTGCCTGTTATTGGTGTGCCGCTTATTTTTATCAGCTATGGCGGCAGCTCCATGCTCATTTCTATGTGTGCTATAGGTCTTTTGCTTTCTGTATACGATGAAGAGGAAAGACAGATGGCAGTGGATGCCCAGACGCCGGAGGAACGGCGCGCCAGCTTCCGCTTTGTGCATAGCAGGAGGTGACGTCTGTGAAATTATTTACTTTATTGTCTGGGAAAAGGCGCTTTACATGGATTTGTACGCTTATAGTGCTCATGCTTATAGGCGTATTTTTGCGTCTTGTCTGGCTACAGCTGGTTGATGGTAACAGGCTGAAGCAGTTCACCAGATCGCAGCTACAAATAGATTATAAGATAACGACACCGCGCGGGCGTATTGTAGATCGCGATGGTGAAGAGATGGCGGTCAGCATCATGACCGGTTCACTCTATGTAGATCCCGAAGGCATGAAGGATGAGCCGGAGGCACAAAAGAAGTGGCCTGGACGTGATACGCGCCGTGTGAGTGCGGATCTTTTGGCACCAGTGCTGAAAATAGATGCCGATAAGCTATATGCTATTTTTAATGGCGGTGGACGCTTTGTCTGGTTAAAGCGTACTATGGAACCTGCTGAAGTGAAAGAGGTGCGCAAGATTATCCAGGATAATACATTGCCCGGTCTGCACTTTTTGGAGGAGGGTAAGCGTTATTATACCAAAAAGCGTGCTGCCGCTCAGATTTTGGGCTTTGTGGGCATGGATGATAAGGGCTTGAGCGGGTTGGAATACGAGCTTAATGATATCCTTAAGGGCAAGGAAAGCACATATTCACAGCTGCAGGATGCCTTTGGCAGGCAGATTTTGGGAACGATGGTTAACGATAAGGAGCCTGGATTGCAAAGGCAGCAGGAGCAGCTGCCTACGGTCTATCTGACGCTGGATAGCAAAATTCAGTATGTGCTGGAG
>CAVAHH010000274.1:0-2739 GCA_963588395.1 bacterium | reverse complement strand
GTGCGCTTGTATTATCCGCCTGCGTTGGAATTGGGGCTATGGCAGCGCCGCTGTCGGCAGAGGCAGCGGTACGCGAAAAGGTGATTCTGGATGCGGATATGGTGGATTTGTTTGATGACGGCATCGCTATGATGATGCTGGCTGAGTCGCCCAAGATTGATCTTAAGGGCGTGACTATTGTGATTGGTAATACATGGGTAGAAACGGGTACTGCTTCTGCCATCCGTCAGCTGGAGGGCATTAGCCGTACGGATATACCTGTGTATATGGGGGTAAACAAGACTGTACGCAAAGGTCGTTTTGCCAACATGAAGGAAGAAAAGCGCCTTTTTGGCCGTGGCTTTGATAGCCATTTGGGTGCTGCAGGCTATGCACAGCCTGGCTCCTGGCAGGAGGAATACCGTAAGCATTACCTGGATGAGCCTGTAATGCAGCCTGCTAAGCAGCATGCAGCTGACTTTATTATTGATACTATTAAAAAGCACCCGGGCGAGGTGACGGTAGTGGCCATTGGCAGTGCTGCTAATTTAGCGGCAGCTTTGGACAAGGCGCCGGAAATTGCTCCCATGGCCAAGCGCGTTGTATATATGGCAGGGGCCTTCTTCTGCGAAGGTAACGTAATGCCGACGGCAGAATTTAATGTGTGGATTGATCCGGAAACGGCAAAGAAGGTTTACCGTGCACCTTGGAAGGAGCAAATCTTTTTGCCGCTAGATGTGTGCAGCAAGGAAATGATGGATCACAATGATTTTGCGGATTTGGAAAGCCGTATTAAGAGCGACCGCTTTAAGGCTATGTGGGAAAGCCATTATGCTACACCTAAGTTCCGCAAGGATCCAACTTTTAAAAATTACATCTGGGACGTTTTAGCTGCCGCTGTAGCTATTGACCCCACTGTGATTACTGAATCCGAGGTACTGCCGATTGATGTGGATGATAACTATGGCTTTGGCTACGGCCAGACGATGGGCTTCCATGGTGTAGGTCCGGAGGGTGCGCAAAATGCCCGCATTGTTTACAGCGTAGACCGCGCAAAAATCTGGAAGATGGTAGAGGACGTGTTTAATAAGTTGTAAAGCCGTTATTTTAGCTTCCCCACCCCAATTTAACAGTTGGGGTGGGGATTTTTGTGTCTTATATGGGTATAATAAGCTTGTAAACTGGTATAGATGACGTTTCATAACAATATATTGGAGGTGTGATGATGAAAAAAGTATTGGGGATGCTATTATTTTGTCTGCTGCTCGCGGCAGGGGCTGCTACGGCTATGGCGGCAGGTTATGGCACAGCGTCATACGTGCGACATAGAGCAGATGGTGGTATTGACGCAGTTTTGCGGCTGTACGAGACGCAGGATGGTACTTTTGCCCAGGTTACCGTTTATGATGCGCAGGACGGCAGTCTGCCATTGCTTGCGGCAGTGGGACGATTGGAAAACAGTACGCTGTTTTTGGACGATTATGAGCAGAAGCATAACGGCAAGGTAACTAAATACACTACCTTTGGCGGGCAGTCGTATATTAATGGTCAGGCTATGGCTTTACCGTATCCGCAGGTGCTGCTTTGTGAGCTACGGCTTAGTGCTGAAGGGGCTGTGCTTATGCCTACAGTCAACGATCGTGAATTAGGTAGTAGCAGTGTCGGCAGTCCTGATATTTGCGGCCGTTATAGTCCTGTCGGGGAGATGGATGTACTTAGCGATCAAATGGCACTGTATTATTTGCAGCGGCTGCACATACAAAGCACAGCCTTAGAGCTGCGGCCTGATGCTTATAGCTACAGCTTTGGCAACAGTGCTGATGAAGCTGTTGACAGTCCTATGCATGAGGTTTTGGGAATGCATAGAGATAATTATAATGCGGTTTATGTATATAAGAACGGCAAATTACAGATGAAATATTATGTTAATCCTGTGTTATGGGACGCTTACCGTGTAACACCTTCGGGTGAAGTACTGCTATTGGTGAGCAATGAGGCGCAGGGTTGATCTTAAGTTAACGGAATGAAGGCTTAGGTTGAGGAGGTGCGATTGTGAAACGAGTATTTAGCTTACTTTTGCTGTGCCTGTTGCTGCTACCTGCAGCTGTTGGCCTGGCGATGCCCCGCTATGGCGGTGCGGCCTACCTGCGCTATGGCGGCGATGGCAGAGAAAACGCCGCGCTGCGCTTGTACAACACGCCGAAAGGAGTTTTTGCCCAGGTACGTATTCATGATCCTGCGGATTATAAGGTGCCACTTTTGCAGGCTGTGGGCGTACTAGAAGATGATACATTGCTTTTGTATGATTACAAGAAAAAGAAAAACGGTGAAGTTACCCAATACACAACCTATGGTGGGCAGACATATATTAATGGTGAATTTTCGGGATTCAAATATCCACAGGTGCTGGAATGCGAGCTGCGTCTCAAGGAGTATGAGGAGGCTGTGCTTATGCCAACTGCTGGTGCTCGCAAGGATGGCACAAGCACTGTTGGCAACCCTGATATTTGCGGTAGCTACGTGTTTGCCAGCACACAGCTGGAGGGACTTAGTGGACAGCTGGCGCTGCACTTTTTGCGGAAGCTGGGACCCAAAGATACCGGTAGAGCGTTACTGCCAATGTATACGTATCAATTCGGACGCCTGGCTGACGAGCCAAATGGCAGCCCCATGCGCAGGTTTATGGGTATAGATGATGATCCATATGCTGATGAGGGTGCTTATGCTGCTGTTTATGTGTATAAGTATGATACACTGTTG
>CAVAHH010000273.1:0-2746 GCA_963588395.1 bacterium | reverse complement strand
CCGCACACGGTTCCGGAGACCATTGCTCTATCCACTGAGCTACAGGCGCAATTGTCAGCTGCAAAACTAACAAAGGAATTATACCACATCTGTGAAACTTATGCAAAGAAAAGCGCAGTTTTTTGTTTTGTGCAGGCAGGTGTGTTACAATAGACTTATTATACTTTGTTATTTGCAGCCTGTGGCTGCGAGAGTGTGCTGGATTGAGGTAATGCCGATGCGACAAAAAAATTTATATATGCTGGCAGCGTTCAGTATTATACTATTGTGGGCTTTGTGGAATTATCAGGTTAGTTTGTGGCTTTTGCGAAAGCTTTATGATATTCTTTTGCCGTTTATTATAGGGGCAAGCCTGGCCTTTATTATTAATGTGCTGCTGGCCCGGCTGGAAAAGCTGTGGCAGCGCTTTTTGGGAAAAACGTCGCTGGCCGGGGCGCAGAGACCGGTATGCTTAGCTTTGAGTGTGGCTATTATCTTTGCTTTTCTTGGCTTTATGCTGTTTATGGTTGTGCCGCAGCTGCGCGCCAGCATGAAAACAGTGCTACAGCTTTTACCGCCTGCCTGGCAGAAGCTGCAGGCGTATTTGCAGGTGAAGTCGCAGGAGCAGCAGCTGTCGCAGGAGGAGCTGGATTTTTTGCAGTCACAGGCTAACGATATTTATCATGCGGTATTAAATTATCTGCAAAATAACAAGAGAATGCTGCTTTCGCGCACTGTGAGCGCAACAGCTTCTGTTTTAGACGTGCTGACTGATCTTGTCATAGGCATTGTGGCTGCAATGTATATTTTGTGGGATAAGCAGCGCCTGGAGATGAATGCCAAACGCTTTATCTATGCCTATTGCAGCCGCGGACGTGCGGACTATTTGCTGCAGCTGGCGCAGCTGACGGAGAAAATTTTTATCGGTTTTGTAAGCGGGCAGCTGCTGGTGTCGTTGTGCCTTGGCGTGATGTATTTTGCCGGTATGACGATCTTCGGCTTTCCTTATGCTTTACTCATTTCTATGCTGGTCGCTGTGCTCAGCCTGGTTCCGATTTTAGGTACGGCTATCAGCGCGGTTGTTGGTGCGTTTTTGATTTTTGTGGCTGCACCCGAAAAAATATGGTATTTTTTACTTTTCTTTTTTGTGCTTAATCGCATAGAGGCTGATTTGCTCTATCCCAAAATTGTGGGAAGCGCTGTCGGACTTTCGGGACTGTGGGTGCTGGCGGCAGTGAGCATTGGCGGCAGTATTGGCGGCATTTTAGGGATGATTATCTGTGTACCGTTATTTTCGGTTATCAGCGCTTTATTGATGCAGCAGGTTAAGCAGCGTCTGGAGCAGAAAAATTTTCCAGGCAGCTAAGATTTGTTAGTTACTTTGGGGTAAAAGTGTTATAATAAGAAATTGATTGTACGGCTTTGTATGTTTATAGGAAGGCTGACTTAGGAGCAAAAGGAGTATATATGATTACAATACGTGATAAGGTGCGTTTTGTGGAAACAGATATGATGGGCGTCGTGCACCACGCCAACTACCTGCGCTGGTTTGAGATGGGACGTGTGGCCTACCTGCGTGCCTGCGGCATAACGCTGGGCGAGCTGATGGACGCGGGGGTTATCTTCCCTATCACCGAGGTGCAGGCAAAATATAAAAATTCCTGTACCTTTGACGATGATTTTGAGGTGCAGGTAGAAATGAGCGGCTTTAACAAGGCTAAGATGGAGTTTGATTACACAGTGATCCGCCTGCGTGACGGCGCGGTGGCCGTAGAGGGACATACGCGTAATGTGTTTACCGATAAGGAAGGACACATTATCCGTCTTGATCCTAAATGGTATGATAAGATAAAAAAGGTGTATGCGGCAGACAAGGCTGCAAAGGAGAAGTGAAAGTATGGAAAAGTATAAAATTGTTCCTGTGCCGACAAGAATATTGACGCATCATGATGATATCTGCGAGGCGATTTTGGAATATGCCAAGGATGAAATCGGTCCTAATGATGTTGTCTGCACTGCCGAAAGCGTGGTGGCGATTACCCAGGGGCGTGCCATGCGCTGCGAGGAGTTTCATCCCGGACCGCTGGCCAAGGTGCTGTCGCATCTGTTTCCGGCTAAAGGCAGCATCAGCAGCTGGTACAGCATGCAGGCGCTGATTGATGCCGAGGGCGGCGCGCGTGTGCTGTGGGCCGTTATCTGCGGCTTTGCTGCTAAGTGCGTGGGCGTGAGCGGCACGTTTTACCGCATGGCAGGTAAGCAGGCACGCTTGATTGATGATGTTACAGGCACCATGCCTCCCTATGATAAGCACATTGTTTATGGTCCGTCCGAACCCGAGCGCGTGGCTGAGGCCATTACCAAGGCCTGTGGCTGCTACGGTGCTGCTATCGCTGACGTCAATGACTTGAAGCGTGCAGCGGTTTTGGGCTGGTCTAAAGGCGTTGACCCTGACAAGGTGTCGGAAATCCTCATTGATAATCCCTTTGGCAACGGCAGTGAAAAAACGCCGATTTGCATTATCAAGGATTATCACAAGGCGTAAGGGGGTAAAGAAATGCTTTTGACTATTATAGAAATTCTCGTAGTGCTTTTTGTTTTGGGCGTATTGGTTGTCGGTGTGTATATTTCGGTGCAGGGTGATGCGAAAATGCGCCTGCTGGCTAAGGAACGCACTAAGGCCGTACTGGATAAGGTGTATGCGGACAGGATTGATTTTTCGCTGGAGCTGCCCTTTGATAACGTCGGCAGGCAGGAGGGTACTATTTTG
>CAVAHH010000272.1:0-2793 GCA_963588395.1 bacterium | reverse complement strand
ATAGTGCATGACTTCCTTAGCTGATGCTGAAATATTAGCTGAATCTGGTGCAGATAAAGCCTGATACAATTCATCGTTTGTAGTTACCACATTTTCGATTTCACTAGATGCTTTTGCTTCTTGTAATGTAATTGATTGAAGTAAAAGAAAAGGATTTGCTTGAGTGAAGGACCAGCCTCTTAATTCTGCTAATGCCTTGTTTGCAGAAATAGCTTTTTTCAAAATGGTTTTTGTTTCAATATCTTCAATAGGTGGAAGTGTTGGCAATTCGTTATATGGTTGAGTATGATTGTACATTTTTATCACTCCTTGTAGCTTTATCCGCCGAATACCTTTAAAAAAAGCGAAAAATTAAAGGTATTTATATTATACCTTTACGCAATAAAGGTATCAAGAGAATACCTTTAAAAAAAGCGAAAAATTAAAGGTATCTATATTATACCTTTCTTTCTGCCTGCTTTAACTTTTGGCACTAAATCTGCCTTGGATGTTGCAGATTATCAAGCTGAGCATACTAATAAGCGCTTGTTAAATGAGGAAGCTTTTATACGAGGAAGATTGCATGGAAAATAAATACGAACTGCGGGGATAAGGAGAATTATTTACAATAAACGCAGCTATAAAAACTATGTAAGTACTTATTGTGTATGGCGGCCTCGTCCGTCTCTTTTTTTCAGCTAAAATTAATTTTTTACCGCTACACTCTACTATGGTAGAATATAAACACGGAGGTAGATAGCATGAAGATCCTTTTAGCTGAAGATGATATAAATTTGGGCAAGCTTTTGAGCATGCTCCTGAAAAAGCAAAATATTGCCGTAACCTGGGTTATGGATGGCGAGGCTGCTTACGAAAAGGTATATGCAGACGGGTACGATGTTTTGGTGCTGGACTGGATGATGCCAAGGCTTGACGGCGTGCAGCTGTGCGTGCGCTTGCGTGACGAGGAATACGAGGGCAAAATCCTGCTTTTGACGGCCAAGGACACGCTGGCCGACAAGGTGCAGGGCTTAAACAGCGGTGCTGATGATTACCTGGTGAAGCCGTTTGAGCTGGAGGAGCTGGTGGCGCGCCTTTACGCCCTTTGCCGCCGCCAGGGACAATACAGCGCCGATAATCTGCATTACGGCGACTATACGCTCGAAAGCTCAACCTATTGCCTGGTGTACGGCCAGCAGCGGGTGGAGCTGCGTCCGCGCGAATTTAAGCTGCTGGAGCTTTTGCTGCGCAACCGCGGCCAGGTTATTCCGCGCACGGTGCTGCAGGACCGCATCTGGGGGATTGATAGCGATGTAACTGAAAATAATCTGGATGTACACATCCGCCTGCTGCGTAAAAAAATTATGGAGCTGAATGGCGAGGAGCTGATTAAAACGATGCGGGGCGTGGGCTATTATGTGGAATAATCCCTTTGAAAGGCTGCGGCGGCGCATGACCAGCATTTATGCCGCTATCTTTGGCTTTTTGATTTTGCTGGTGGTGGCAGCGGCGTACACGCTCATCTGGTGGGAGATTGTGGACCATGAAAAGCAAAGCCTGGTAAACCAAATCTACCACGAGGCTGAGGAGTGGGTAGAATCCGGCGAGGCTCCCTGCTCCGAAAGCAGCATCCGCAACGAGACGATGTTTGCCTACTTTGTGAGTACGGACGGCAAAACAGTGCTTTTGAACCAGCTGGGGCAGGGTGAGCCGGGCAAGGCATTGCTGCAGCATCAGGGCGACTGGCCGCAAAAAATGAACGATTCGCGCCTTTTGCGTATGCATGGCAAGGGCTCGGTGCGCTACCGTTACCTGGCGGCAGTTGCACCTGTGATGCAGGGTGAGCAGCAGTTGGGAATTTTGTACATGTTCAAAAACATGAATTTTTATTACCAGGCTGCTTATAAAACGCTCTTTTTGCTGCTGTGCCTGGCGCTGGTGCTCTTTTTACTGGCCTGCTACGGCGGTTATCTTTTGGCCGGGCGCAATATTCGTCCGGTGCAGGCAATGTACGAAAAGCAAAAGCAGTTTACGGCTGACGCCTCGCACGAAATGCGCACACCTCTGGCCGTTATGAAGCTGGCGGTGCAGGGGATCAAGGAGGATGAGGATTCTAGTCTCAGCCCCTTTGCGCAGGAATCTGTGGAGATGCTCTCCGGCGAGGCCGACAGGCTGAGCCGCCTGACGGAAAACCTGATGACTTTGGCGCGCAGTGACGAGAACGCATTGCCCGTATATACTACGCAGGTGGATATGACGGCGCTGTGCCGCAGGGTGGGCGCGCAGATGGCGCTTTTGGCAGATGAAAAGCAGATCAGCCTGCAGCAGGACGTGCAGGATGGCCTGCTGGTGCAGGGTGACGAAATGGCGCTTTCGCGTTTGGTGATCATCCTCTTGGACAACGCTATGAAATATTCGCCTGCAAACAGCAAAATTTTGCTGCGTGCTGCCGCCGTCAAGGAGCATTTGGTGCTGGAGGTGCGCGACGAGGGCTGTGGCATCAGTGATGCTGACAAGGAAAAGGTCTTTGACCGCTTCTTCCGCGTGGATAAGGCGCGCAGCCGCAGTCAGGGAGGCCTGGGCCTGGGGCTGTCGCTGGCGCGCGCCATCGTGGGTCAGCATCAGGGCAGCATTAAGGTGCTGGATAATGAGGGTGGGGTTGGTACTGTTATGTATGTATCCCTACCGCGTGCAAACGCCGGATAAGGCGGCATCTGCGTTGTCACGGCTCCGTCCCTATCCCACATCCCCTAAGCTTAAATAAACATGAATACCCCTTTCAGTAAACGTTAAGTAATAGCCTTTATACTATGC
>CAVAHH010000271.1:0-2801 GCA_963588395.1 bacterium | reverse complement strand
CTATGCCGCAATGGGGGTGCAGGCCAGCGGCGGCCTGTCGGTTCTGTTAGCTGTCAAGCATTTTATGACCTGTTGGCCGCTGGTGGTAGCGGCCGGGTTCATAGCGATGCTTGCCTTGCTTTGGGCAGGAGGAAAAAGTTTGCTGCAATGCTTTTTGCGTAGCACGCTTAGCGGTAATTTTCATGCTCTTTTACAAGAGGTACGTCTTTGCAGACTTTTGGCCCTGCTTTTAGAAAGCGGGCTGCAAATTACAAGGGCGGTCGCTATAGCTGCAGAGGCTGTAGATGATGCGCAGTACGTGCGGCAGCTGCAGCTTTTAAACAGCAGGCTGCAGCGTGGCATCGCCATTGAACAGGCTGCAGCAGGGGCAAAGGGTGTATTTACGCCGCTGGTGCTGGAGTTGGTGTGCGTGGGTGCGTCAACAGGCTGTCTGCCGCAGATGCTGCAGCAGGCAGTTGAAGCAGGGGAACAGAGGCTGGAGCTGCAGCTGGAGCGGCTCAAGCAGTTGTTGGTACCTTTGCTGCTTTTACTGGCGGCGGTTATCATAGCGGGAATCGTCTGCCTGGTTATCGGTCCGCTATTTGAGATGCTTTCGGCGATGCCGGAATAATTTATGGAGGTGCGGTTATGTTAAAAACGATTCGTAAACAGGGTGGTTTTACTTTGATTGAGGTTGTAGCGGCAGCAGCGCTTATCGGTATTATGGCAACTATGCTTATGCCTTCGCTTTCCGGGGCAAACGACAAGGTAAAAAATGCCCGCTTGCAAAATGATCTGGCGACAATAGATCAAGCTATCCAGCTTTACAGAATGGAAGAAGGCAAGGTTCCTACAGCGCTGACTGATTTAGACGGTGATTATCTGGGCGGTAAGCTGGAATTTAAGGATGCCAAGGGTGATGCGCTCACCTATACTCCGAATGCAGATGCGGGTACATATACGCTCAGTGGCAAAAATACCAAGGGTGTAGATGTGACATCTTCCGGCAGCAAGGCAGCTGGTGAATAATAGGCCTAACGGCTATTTACTGACAGAGCTGCTGCTACTGTGTAGCTGCCTAGGCATTTTGTTTACTGCTTTAGCTTGGTGTAATGCACCATTAGCGCGGCAATATTACAAGGAGCAGCTGCGTCTGGCAGCCTATACCATGGCTGCCGATATACGTAGTATGCAGCAGCAGACGATGTTTCAGGCACAGAACAATATGTACACCCTGAGGCTTAGCAGTAGTAATAAGTATGGCTATATACTTTATAGTAATAACAAGGTGGCTAGGCGGGTACAGTTTACTGACGTAACGCTGGAGGGGGATTCGCAGATGAAGGTGTTGAGCTACAGTGAAAACGGCAATCCGACAGGCAGTGGCAGCTACCGCTTGCGCCACAGCCAGCTTATTGACAGCAGTTATCTTTTAACGGTGCAGCCTGTTACGGGCAGGGTGACGGTTTATGAAAAGTAATAAAGGCTTTTTGCTGTTTCAGGAGTTGATGTATTTGTGTATGGCTGCAATGCTTTTGACCATGGCAGTAAGCACTCTTTTCCGTGCGTCTGCTACCGTGCAGCAGGGCCGGCAGCTGGCAGAATGCATAATGGCAGCACAGCAGACTGCATCAGGCGAAAATTACTGTGGTAGGGTAATACTGACGCAAAGCAAAACGCAGCAGCAGGAGCTGACGATACTGGAGGTGCAGGCAAGCTATGGCAGGGAAAAATATACGCTTATCCGAGCGCAGGCGGTTGCAGCGGGGGTATCTTTTGCTGGAGCTGGTACTGGCGTTTATGGTGGCGCTGCTGACGCTGACGCTGGCCTTTAATGCTACTGCCAGCCTGCGCCATACTCTTAGCATCTTGCATGATGGCTGGCAGCTGCAGGAGGCAGAAAGACACATAGCTGTGCAATTAGAAAAAGCGTTAGCCTGTGATGCGCAAAGCATCACCTTGCAGAGTGGTTCAAAAATCAGCTATAGTGGCGTACAGGGAAATAAGCAATATACGCTTTATGCTGATAGCAAGGGACTGTATCTGCGTACGCGTACAGGTAAGGGGACAGGCATCAACCCTGTATCCTTGGCAGAGGTGGATGTGAGTAATTGGCAGGTACAGCGCCTGGCAGAGCGGCAGCTGAAGCTAAGCTATACGCTAAGTATAAATAAGACAGAACGGCAGGTGGTGCATCACTTTATCTGCTGTAATGCGGTGATAGCAGATGATGGTTAATGAAAGAGGTGCAATCGGCCTGCCCTGTGTAGTATTGGCGTTAGTGCTTTTGCTGTGCGCTCAGCTGGTATTGTTATATTCAAGCAGGGCCTACGAGCGCGAGCTGGACTTTATTCGTAGCCAGCAGCTGCGGCAGCTGTGTGCGTCAGTTTTTTTGGCCAAAAGCGAAGCTTTGCAGCCGGCAGGTGAGGAGCTGTGCTACGAGGGAATGCTGCAGCCGGGTAAGCTGGCGGTACAGGCGATATGCCAAAGTACATATAGTACTGACGGACAGGTAAATTTTTTGGAGGTTAAGGCAAGTGCTGCTGATGTTGGCGCAGTGCAGCACATGTGCAGACTTCGGGTAGATTTTACCCAGTCCATGCAGAAAATGGCGGCAGCTTTCTGCTTAGCCGCGCGTAAGCTTGAGGGAGCAGACTATCTTTTCCAGGCAGCATTATATACAAGCATAGAAGAAGTAACGCTACCTGAAGTGAGCTTTTTGAAGGGCAGGTGTCCTAATGCCGTCAGTCAGAAGATGGTAGAGGATGAAGGCTTTAGCTCCCGCTTTTATTATATCAACACCAACAGTACGCTCAGCCTGG
>CAVAHH010000270.1:0-2831 GCA_963588395.1 bacterium | reverse complement strand
GCGCTGCTGCTTCCTCATAGCCGCTGGTGCCATTGGACTGCCCCGCGCTGAACAAACCACTGATAGCCTTGTGCTCCAATGACGGCCGCAGCTGCAACGGGTCCAGGCAGTCATAATCTATAGCATAGCCTGCACGCATCATCTTACAATGCTCCAAACCGGGAATCGTCTGCATAAATTGCAACTGAATATGTGCCGGCAGTGACGAGCTCATTCCCTGCACATACATTTCGTTAGTGCTGCGTCCCTCAGGTTCAATAAAAAGCTGATGGCGGTCTTTATTGGCAAAGCGCACAATCTTCGATTCAATAGAAGGGCAGTAGCGCGGTCCCACACCTTCAATCATACCGTTAAACATGCCTGAAAGGTGCAGGTTATCACGGATAATCTTATGTGTTGCCTCGTTAGTATATGTCAAATAGCAGGGAACCTGTTCGCGCGTTTTTATATCACTGATAAAGGAAAAATTGCGTACCTCTTCATCACCATACTGAGGCTCCATGCGGCTATAATCCAGGCTGCGTGCATCTATGCGCGCAGGCGTGCCTGTTTTGAAGCGCATCAGCTCTACACCGTTTTCCACCAGCGATGCCGAAAGCTTTTGCGCACTGCGCAGACCGTTAGGACCGCACTCATAATTCACCTGCCCATAAACGATACGGCCACGCAGGTAAGTACCGGTTGCCAAAATAACGCACTTAGCTTCAAAGACCTCGCCTGTTTCGGCCTCTACGCCCACAACCTCGCCATTTTCCACTAGCAGCTTGTCTATCATCAGCTGCTTCAGCTCCAGGTTTTCCTGGTCTTCAACAATTTTTTTCATCAAGGTGTGATAATAAGGCTTATCCTCCTGCCCACGCAGCGCATGCACAGCATAGCCCTTGCCTGTATTCAATAAGCGCATCTGAATGCAGGCCAAGTCGGCGCTAATCCCCATCTGTCCACCCAGCGCATCCAGCTCACGCACCAGATGTCCCTTCGCAGGACCGCCGATAGAAGGATTGCAGGGCATCAACGCCACATTATCCAGCGACAGTGTCGCCAAAAGTGTTTTACCGCCCAGGCGTGCAGCCGCCAGTGCTGCCTCCACTCCGGCATGCCCGGCACCTACAACGATAACATCAAATGTATCTGTAACGTAACTCATGTTTAGACCTCATAATATATGTTTAACTACTTTCCTATGCAGAAACGTGAAAAAATCTCGTTAATAATTTCGTCCTGCACCGTATCGCCCGTAATTTCCCCTAAAAGGTCAATTGCCGTGCGCACGTCAATTTCTATGCAATCATATGGCAGTAAGGTCTGTGCTGCTTCCCCTGCATCCTGCAAGGAAGCCAGTGCCTGACGCAACAGCCGCTCCTGACGCGTGTTTTGAATATAAGCACCATCCTCAAGCGTCCCCTTACTGCCATAAACGTAATTTTTTAACCAAGACGTAAAGTCCTCCACACCTTTCAGCGTCTTCGCTGAAAGCTGCATTACCCGTCCTGCACCAAAGCGTTCCTCCAGCTGCGCAAAATCTACAGCCATCTGCAGGTCACACTTATTAACAATCACCACGCAGGGCTTGCCGTCTGCTGCCTGTAAAATAGCCTCGTCCTCTGCTGTCAGGCCCTCGCTGCCATCTACCACGCAGATAACCAGCTCCGCCTCAGCCAGAAGCTGACGGCTCTTTTCGACACCGATTTTTTCTACAAAATCATCTGTCGCACGAATGCCTGCTGTATCCGCCAATACCAAGGGCACCCCGTCTAAAAGCAGCTGCTCCTCAATAACATCACGCGTCGTGCCTGCGTATTGCGACACTATCGCCCGCTCCTCCTTAAGCAAGGCGTTGAGCAGACTGGACTTACCCACGTTAGGACGGCCGACAATAGCTGTACGCAGGCCCTCGCGCAAAATCTTCCCTGTATGTGCATGCGCCAAAAGGCCTTCTATCCTACTAACAGCGCTGTCTATGCTTTCCTGCACCCTGGCATAGGTCACATCCTCGATATCCTCCTCGGGATAATCTATGACTGCCTCCAAATTAACAACCACATCCACCAGCTGCTGGCGCAGACTGCGCAGCTCCTTCGCCAGCTGGCCCTGCTGCTGACGCACAGCCAGCTTCAGGCTCGCCTCACTGCGCGAGCGGATGATGTCCATAACTGCCTCTGCCTGCGTCAGATCTATACGGCCGTTCAAAAAAGCACGCTTGGTAAACTCGCCAGCCTCCGCCGGACGTGCCCCTGCAGCAAAAGTAAGCTGTAATATTTTTTGCAATGGCTGAACACCGCCGTGACACTGGATTTCGACAACATCCTCAGCCGTATAGGAGCGTGGTGCACGCATATAAACCGCCAACACCTCATCCACCAAGCTGCCATCTTTATCATAAACATGTCCATAGACAAGCGTATTAACAGGATAGCTACTCAAAGCCTTGCCTGAAGCTGCGCAAAACAAGGTCTCGCCCACAGCCAGCGCACAAGGTCCGCTAATACGCACAATACCTACAGAACCTTCGCCTAAGGCCGTTGCTACCGCACTAATTGTATCCTCTGCCATCTGACCCTCCTCCTTCACTTATCCGTAATCAGTAAAATAATGCAAAAAAGGCTGCCGCAAAATAAGCCTATGAAAATAACTTAGCGCGACAGCCTCTTGATGTATTTTATTTTTTCAGTTCGATAACCACATGACGATAAGGCTCATCGCCCTCACTCAAGGTAGTAACGCGGCGGTCACCCTGAAGTGCCATATGGATAATTTTACGCTCATGCGGGTTCATCGGCTCTAGGGCTACACGCTCACCGGTACGTTTAACCTTATCTGCCAGGCGGCTT
>CAVAHH010000269.1:0-2833 GCA_963588395.1 bacterium | reverse complement strand
GTCCTGCTCTGTCTTTTCAAACAGTGCTTCAGCAGTCTCGGGGAACAGCTTCTTCAGCGAGCTGAAACGAACCTCACCCATGAGGAAGTCACGGAAGCTTTCCTTAGGCTCCTTGGAATCCAAAATAAACGGATTCTTGCCCTGCTCCTTCAGCTCCGGATTATAGCGGTAGGTTGCCCAATAGCCACAGTCTACAGCGCGCTTTTCTTCCAGCTGGCTGCAGCCCATGCCCACCTTCAAACCGTGGTTGATGCATGGTGCATAAGCAATGATCAGGGACGGACCATCATAGGCCTCAGCCTCAGCAATTGCCTTCAGCGTCTGGTTCTTGTCTGCGCCCATAGCTACCTGTGCTACATAAACATAGCCATAGCTCATAGCCATCATGCCCAAGTCCTTCTTCTTGGTCTTCTTGCCGCTGGCAGCAAACTTAGCGATTGCCGCAGTCGGAGTAGATTTGGAAGACTGACCGCCGGTGTTGGAATATACCTCGGTATCAAATACCATAACGTTAACATTTTCGCCGGTTGCCAGCACATGGTCCAAGCCGCCGTAACCAATATCATAGGCCCAGCCGTCGCCGCCAAAGATCCAATGGCTGCGTTTTACAAAGAATTGCTTTTCGTCGTACAAGGCTGCACACTTATCGCAATTATCCTTGTATTTTTCCAACACTGCCGTCAAAGCATCGGCACGCTCGCGGGTACCTTCGCCCTCGTTAGCATGCTCCAGCCAATCGCTTAAAGCAGCCTTCAGGTCATCAGGCAGCTCGCCGGTCAGCATTTCTTTAACCATTTGCTCTACACGCTCACGTGATTGCTTAACACCAAGGAACATGCCCAAACCATATTCAGCATTATCCTCAAAGAGGGAGTTAGCCCAGCTGGGGCCGTGACCCTGGCAGTTTTTGGTATAAGGCATGGATGGTGCAGAAGCACCCCAAATAGAGGTACAGCCGGTAGCATTAGCAATCATCATACGATCGCCAACCAGCTGGGTAACCAGCTTAGCATACGGAGTTTCACCACAGCCTGCGCAGGCACCGCTGAACTCTAAGAGCGGTTTTTCAAACTGAATGCCCTTCATCGTCTTTTTGTTTAACGGATTCGGTTTTTCACTAACCTGGTGCTGACCATATTCCCAAGCCTCGGCAACAGGAAGCTGGGTTTCCAGCGGCTTCATTACCAAAGCCTTACCCTTAGGTGCAGGGCAAACCTGGGCGCAGTTGCCACAGCCTGTGCAGTCAAGCGGCGATACGCTCATATTAAACAAGAGACCTTTAGCACCCATAGCAGGCTTGCTAGCCATAGTGGCAGGTGCCTTAGCAGCTTCTTCTTCGGTCATCAATACCGGGCGGATAGCAGCGTGCGGGCAGACAAAGGCGCACTGGTTACATTGGATACAGGTATCCATCTGCCATTCAGGCACATCGATGGCAATACCACGCTTTTCGTAAGCAGCAGTACCGCTGGGGAAGGTGCCGTCTGCATAATCCTTGAAGGCGCTTACAGGCAGCTTGTCACCCTCCAGCTTATTCATCGGAATGAGCAGCTTATCAACAAAATCGTTGCCTGTTACTGCTTCTACCGCGCTGTCAGCGGCCTCTGCCCAGGAGACAGGCACTTCTACTGCGGTAATAGCGCCAATACCCTGGTCGATAGCAGCGTTATTCATATCAACGATGTTCTGACCTTTTTTACCATAAGAATGCTCTACTGCATCCTTCAGGTATTTAACTGCGTTATCAATAGGGATAATATCTGCTAGCTTGAAGAAGGCCGACTGCATGATCATGTTAATGCGGCCACCTAAGCCAATTTCCTGCGCAATCTTTACTGCGTCAATGGTATAGAATTTAATATCATTTTTAGCGATATAACGTTTCAGCTGTCCAGGCAGCTGTGCATCCAGCTCAGCAGCACTCCAGTTGCAGTTCAAAAGGAAGGTGCCGCCCTTTTTCAGACCTGCCAGAACGTCATATTTATTTACGTAGGACTGATTGTGTACAGCCACAAAATCAGCTGCATCAATCAAGTACGGTGCCATAATCGGCGTATGGCCAAAGCGCAGATGCGAAACAGTTACGCCGCCGGATTTTTTACTGTCGTAGGAGAAATATCCCTGTGCGTACATATCTGTATGGTCACCGATGATTTTAATAGCACTCTTATTAGCGCCAACGGTACCATCACTGCCCAGACCCCAGAACTTGCAGCCCTTGGTGCCTGCAGGAGTAACATCCACGCCGGCAACTGTCTGCAGGGAGGTGTTGGTAACATCATCGGTAATGCTCAGGGTAAAGCCGTTTTTAGGCTCAGCGCTTGCCAGATTATCGTATACGGCTACGATATCGCCGGGCAGCAGATCCTTAGATCCCAAGCCATAGCGGCCACCGATAATCAACGGCTTGCGGTCGCTGGCATAAAACGCTGCACGCACGTCCAGGTACAGTGGTTCGCCAAAAGCACCTGGCTCCTTGGTGCGGTCCAGAACAGCAATACGTTTAACAGTTTCAGGGATAGCACCCATAAAGTGCTTAATGCTGAAGGGACGATACAGATGTACGCAAAGCACGCCAACCTTTCTGCCCTCGGCATTCAGCTTTTCTACAACAGTGCGCACAGTTTCGGTAGCAGAGCCCATGATAACAATCAAATCCTCGGCATCCTGCGCGCCATAATAGTTGAACAGGTGATATTCACGGCCGGTAAGCTCATTAATCTTACCCATATATTCTTCTACAATTTCCGGTAAGGCTTCATAATAGGTGTTTACAGCCTCACGGGTTTGGAAATAAATATCAGGGTTTTGCGCCGTACCGCGGATAACAGGG
>CAVAHH010000268.1:0-2850 GCA_963588395.1 bacterium | reverse complement strand
GCTCCTTAGCCACCAGATTAACCGTACCTGCCGGGAAAACACTGATATAAGGAACGTATTTGCGATTGGCCAGCTGCTCGATCATGGCACGGATAGTGCCATCACCGCCGGCAATAATCACCCAATCTACCTTCTCAGCTACAATCTGCTCGGCGATTTGGGGGATTTGATCAAAAAATTTAATGTCACGCATTTCGGCATTTTTACTGCCAACAAGCTCCTTCACCAGCTTAAAGGTTTCATTAACCTTGGCCATCATGCTTGCAAAGAGCTGCTTACCGGAATTACGGTTGTACAAAAGCACTACCTTTTTAAATTTTGCTACATCAACATATTCTACTGGCATTTTCAACTCCTAAAAATCCACTTTTTGCGTGAGAGATAGTTCCAGACTACGACAATACAGCTTGTCAGCACCTTGCTCGGCATAGGCAGCCACTCCAGCAGGCTGACGAATATATACATCAGCAGCAGATTGAAGCCCAGGCCCATAATGCTCACCAAAAACACCAACCCCAGCTCCTTGCCGCGCTTATAGCGGCTACCGCTGTCAAAAACTAAAACATTACCCAAAAAATAATGATACAAGGTAGAAAGCCCGAAGGCCAGCGCCGTGGCCAGCATAGTTAGAGCTGTAAGCCCCAGGCCGAGGCAGTTTAGGACATAGGTTATAAAAACATAAAAAAGCGCCCATTCCACCAATGCCGCTGTGCCGCCGACAAACAGGTACAGCAAAAGCTTGATCAGCTCGCTATCCGTATAATCAACGCCAAATAATATTTTTTTGCGCATTATTAACTCCAGTCACAGTATGATAGCTTATTATACCATCTTTACTGTAAGTTTTCAAAGGCCTGTGCTACTTATACAAGCTGTACCAAGGTAGCAGCTGACAAAAAATGAAATAAACATTGTAAAAAAGTAAACAAGGCACTTCCTTTACCACGCTTTTTTGCATATAATATATATGAAGCTGTAGCATGCTGTTATCAAAATCAGGGTATCTAAGGAGGAGACCATATGAGCTTAAAAATAATTACTAAGCGTTGCAAGGGCTGTGGCATCTGCGCAGCCTTCTGCCCGAAAAAAGTTCTGGCAGTCAGCGAAGTTGGCAAGGTCGAAGCCGTTGCTGAAGAAAATTGCATTAACTGCGGTCAATGCGAGATGCGTTGCCCGGATTACGCTATCTTTGTCGATAAATAAAAAGGAGTGAAGAAACCCATGTCAAGAATCCTGCTGTTACAAGGTAACCAAGCGGTTGTTGAGGGTGCGATTGCTGCCGGCGTAAAATTCTACGGCGGTTATCCTATCACCCCTTCTACCGAAATTGCTGAACAATTAGCCCTGCGTTTGCCCCAGGTTGGTGGCAAATTTATGCAGACTGAAGATGAAATCGCCGGTCTCGGCACTGTTATCGGTGCATCCATGGCTGGCAAAAAGGCTATGACCGCCACCAGCGGCCCGGGCTTTTCGCTGAAACAGGAAATGCTGGGTCTGGCCTGCAGCGCCGAAATTCCCTGCGTTATCGTTAACGTACAACGTGTGGGTCCTGCTACCGGACAACCCACCTCCCCCGCACAAGGCGAAGTTATGCAATCCCGCTGGGGCACCCACGGTGACCATTGGCTGATTACTATTTCCCCGTCCAGCGTTCCTGAATGCTTTGATTTGACGCTGCGTGCTGTTGCCCTCAGCGAAAAATATCGTTGCCCCGTTATCCTTTTGATGGACGAGGTTATCGGCCACATGCGCGAAAAAATTGAGCTGCCTGATAACTACGATGAAATCCCGCAGGCAGAACGCAAGCGTCCCACCTGCGCACCCGAGGACTACCTGGCATATGGCTGCGAGGAAGGCTCCAAGGTTCCTGCTATGGCTGACTTCGGCAGCGGCTACCGCTGGCACGTATCCGGCCTGGTGCACGACGAAACCGGTTTCCCCAAAGGCACCGGTGAAGCAACCCGCACCTCCCAGGACCGTCTGCGTACTAAATTAGAAGATAACCTCGATGACATCGTTCAAGTAGAAAATTATCGTATGGAAGACGCCGAATTTGCAGTAGTTGCCTTTGGCGGCGCTGCCCGTACTGCCTACGAAGCCATTGACATGGCACGTGCAGAAGGCCTCAAGGTTGGCTTTGTACGCCCCATCACCATCTGGCCGTTTGCTGAAAAACAAATGGTAGAGCTGGCAGGCAAGGTTAAAGGCATCCTCGTACACGAACTCAACTGCGGTCAATATGTGCTCGAGGTTGAGCGCGCAGTTGCAGGTAAGGTGCCTGTAAGCCTGTATGCTAAATACGATAACGAATCTGCTACTCCGGCCGAACTGTTAGCTGAAATCAAAAAGGCTATGGCCTAACGGATGAGAGGAGAAATAACGATGAGTGAAATGGAAAATTTAATCAATAAATATTTCCGCCCGGGCCGTCTGCCTCACATCTGGTGCCCCGGCTGCGGCAATGGCGTTATCACCGGCGCTATTGTAAAAGCTATCGATAAGCACGGTTTTTCCAAGGACGACGTTGCCGTAATCAGTGGTATCGGTTGTTCCAGCCGTAGCTCCGGCTATTTGGATTTCAATACCGCCAACACCCTGCATGGCCGTGCCCTGCCCATCGCAACCGGCGTAAAAATGGCCAACCCCGCCCTCAACGTAATCGTTTGTAGCGGCGATGGTGACTGCACTGCTATCGGCGGCAACCACTTGATCCATGCTGCCCGCCGCAACATCGACCTGACATTGGTTGTATACAACAACAGCATTTACGGCATGACCGGCGGTCAATATTCGCCTATGACCCCGATTCATTCCAAAGCAACCACCGCTCCGTACTACACTGTAGAGCCC
>CAVAHH010000267.1:0-2873 GCA_963588395.1 bacterium | reverse complement strand
CAGCGCTGATTGTGTGCTGCTCGCCGCGGCGGGCCATCAATAAAGGCATCATAATTAACCTCCGCAAAAATTGTTAGCAGATACTAACTTTTTAGGATTTTTTTAGTAGTTAGGTTTCCCTAACTACTAGAGAAAGTTTACGCCAGCTACTGTTTTTTGTCAAGTCTTTTTTTATAAAACACATTGCTAATTTACAAAAAAAGTTAGCGTTAGCTTGCTTGTTTACAAGCAAAAAGGCTGACTATAAAGTCAGCCTTTTTATATAATGTATAGTTTAAACCTTTTTATAGAGAATACGAACCGAGTTCAGTACGCACAGTAGAGATACGCCGGTGTCGGCAAAAACCGCTGCCCACATAGAAGCGTAACCCATAAGGCCTGCAACCATGATGATAACCTTAATGGTGAGGGCGAAGATAACGTTCTGCCAGGCGATTGCGCCGGTTGCACGTGCAATAGCAATTGCCTGCGGAATTGCCCTAACCTCGGAATTCATGAAGACTACGTCAGCTGCCTCGATAGCTGCGTCGGCACCACTGCCCATAGCCGCACCTGCGTCAGCACCGGCCAATACCGGTGCATCGTTAATGCCATCGCCGACAAACATCACAGGACCATACTTGTTGCGCAGCATGTTCAGCTCGCTCAGCTTATCCTGAGGCAGCAGCTGTGCACGCACCTCGTCAATACCTGCTTCCTTAGCCACAGCCTGAGCTTCCTTCTGGGCATCGCCTGTGAGCATAGCAGTAACCAGACCTTGTTTTTTGAGTGCGCCGATTGCTTCCTTAGCATCTTCCTTAAGGGTATCGTTAATCAACAGCTGGCCCATGTACAGACCATTGTCAGCTACCAAAACCTCACTGCCGCTTTCAGCAGGAGTATAGCCTGCATATTCCACGCCAAAGCGCTCCATCAGCTTGGTGTTACCGCACAGCACCTGGCGCTCGCCAAAGTTGGCAACCAAGCCCTCGCCGGCGATTTCTTCAAATTTATCAGGACGCAGAAGCGGTAATTCTTTAGCCTTAGCAGCATCCACGATGCTTACGGCAATCGGGTGGGTGGATACCAGCTCGGCACCTGCGCACAGGCGCAGCAACTCATCCTCGACAATACCTTCGGCAGCATTTACCTTTTGCAGAACGAAGTTGCCCTTGGTAACAGTACCGGTCTTATCCATAACAACGGCTGCAATGTTCTTCAAGGCCTCCATTGCTACGCCGCCCTTAAAGAGAATACCATACTTAGAACCTGCGCCGATACCAGAGAAGAAGGCCAGCGGTACGCTCAGCACCAAAGCACAGGGGCAGCTGATTACTAGGAAGGTAAGCGCGGTGTAGATCCACTTGTTCCAGTCACCAGTTACCAGCGACGGGATAACAGCAGTCAGCACTGCGGCAACAACAACAAACGGGGTATATACACGTGCGAAGCGGGTAATAAAGCGGTCGATGGTCGGCTTGCTGGCAGCAGCATTTTCTACGCTGTCCAGAATGCGGGTAACCATAGATTCTTCCAAAACCTTTTCTACACGGATTTTGAGCATACCAGAGGTGTTTACGCAACCGGAAACGATCTCATCGCCATATTTGCGCTTTACAGGTACGGGTTCACCGGTTACCGGGGAAGTATCAACAAGGCTTTCACCTTCAACAACAACACCGTCCAGAGGAATGCGGTCACCAACACGTACCAGCAAAATGTCACCTACATGTGCGTCAGCGGCAGGAATAACCTTAACCTCTTCGCCCACCAGTAGGTTGACAACTTCAGGACGCATATCAACTGCATCCATAATCTGTCCACGGCTCTTTTCTACAGCGCGCTGCTCAAAATATTCGCCCACGCGGTAGAAGAACATAACGCCGACAGCCTCTTCCCAAGCCTGAATAGCAAACGCACCCAAGGTTGCAACAGTCATAAGGAAGTTTTCATCAAATACATTACCCTTAAGGATGTTCTTAAGCGCAGTCCAGACAATGCGGCCGCCCAGCAGGATGTAGGCAAAAATCAGGCAGTACATATGATATGCTTCGGGGATCAGTCCCAGCCACTCGGTAACGATGAAAACTGCACCGCCCAGAACGATTTCGATCATCGTCTGCTTTTCGCTCAACTCGGACAGGATACCGCCGGATTTTTTGCGCTCCTCCAGCTCCGGTGCCAGGCTAGGCTTCTTTTCGGCTTCCACCAAAACAACGCCCTCTTCTACCTTATCGGTAACAGCCTGCATTTTTTCCAAAAGACCATTGTAATCCTTTGCTGTAACCTTCAGCTTCTTGGTGGTAAAGGTCAGCACAGCACTTTCAACCTCTTCCATAGCGTTCAGTGCACGTTCAATCTTGGCACCGCAGTTAGCGCAGTCAAGATTTTGCACCAAATATACTCTGGCGCGGTCGTTTGCAAGCTGCGGACGACGGTCACGCGGAACAACCACTACGTCAGATTCGATAGAGGTACAGATTTCCTGAATTGCAGGCAGCAGAGCCTCATGATCAGCAGCACTCAAGCGCAGCTGTTTAGTAGCAAAGCTTACGTTAGCATAGGTAACGCCCGGCAGCTCTTTAATCTTGTATTCCATTTTGGCAGCACAGTTAGCGCAGCCCAAATTCTTCAATATATATACACGCTTTACCTTGTCTGCATCCGGCATACGGCAGGTGCAGTTAGCAAGGCTTTCGCCGCAAACATCGCAATATTCTTCATGCGGATGGCAAATTTCACATTGGCAATCATCCGGATGGCCGGGAACATGATGGCTATGCTCATGGCCGTGGTCATGGCCGCAGCCGCATTCGTCGCCGTGGCTGTGTGCGTGCTCATGCTCATGGCCGTGGTCATGGCCGCAGCCGCATTCGTCGCCGTGGCTGTGTGCG
>CAVAHH010000266.1:0-2881 GCA_963588395.1 bacterium | reverse complement strand
GGTCAGTGCCAAAAGGTTTTGATTGCACGAGCCTTGATGGGTAAGCCTGATTTGTTGATTTTTGATGAGCCGTCTACAGGTATAGATCTCAAAAGTCAGCAGGAACTGTATCCTTTTATGCAAAGTCTGCATGAGCAGGGGATTACACTGATAACGGTGGAGCACAACCTGCGCTTTGCTGCTCCCTATGCAGATAGGATGTATCATATCAATAATGGGCGCGGTCATTTTTGTACGCCGCAGGCTTATTTGCGTGAATATGTTGCCAACAACATGGGAGGTGGGCTGCATGCTTGAATATGCTTTTATGCAAAACGCGTTTATCGTATCGGTGCTTATTTCGCTCGTTTGTCCCATGATTGGGATGTTTTTGGTGCTGCGCCGCTATTCTATGATTGGTGATACATTGGCACATGCTTCGCTTGCAGGCGTGGCTATTGGCCTTTTGGCAGGAGTGAACCCTATCGTCAGTGCTTTTGGTGTAACCTCTCTTTTCGGGCTTTTGATAGAGGTGCTACGCCAACGCTTCAAACGCTATGCAGAGCTTATTTTGGTGATTATCCTGTCACTTTCTGTGGGTATTGCGATTACTATTATCAGTAGCGGCCTTGTACATACCAATGTGGAGGCATTTTTGTTTGGCAGTATTCTGACTGTTACACCAGATGATGTAATGGCAGTTGCTGTACTCAGCGTGGTGGCGCTAGCGACGATTTACTTTTTATATCCGCAATTGGTGATGCTCACCTTTGATGAGGACGGAGCACAAGTTGCCGGTGTCAAAACGCGTCTGATTAATTATATTTTTGCTCTGCTGGTGGCAGCCATGATTGCGGTATCTATCCGCGTGGTGGGAATTTTGGTCATCAGCTCGCTAATCGCACTGCCGGTGGCAGCGGCGTTGCAGCTGGGCAAAGGCTTTAGAGTAACCATGCTGGCAGCTATGCTGCTCAGCTTTGTGGCTATAACGGCGGGACTTACGCTTTCGTACTGGCTGGGGGCAGCTCCCGGCGGTGTAACGGCACTGGTTTCGGTGGCACTGCTGCTTTTAGTAATAGCTTATAACGAGCTGCGGGCAGCATTATGACACAGGAGGGTGATTAAAATGGATACGCCAATTGACAAAAATTCCTGTAGTGCTTATTTGCATCGCTATGGTCTGAAGTTTACCAAGCACCGCCAGCTGGTGCTGCAGCTTTTTCAGGCTCATGGTGGCGTGCTGACGGCAGAAGAAATTTACGGTGAGCTGATGGCGCAGGGAGCAGATATTAATTTTTCGACAGTATACCGTATATTGGAAAGCTTTACCCAAAAGGGCGTGGTAGAAAAAAGCTATTTGGCAGATGCACGCAAATATGGTTTTGTATTGCATGCATTGGGGCACAGGCATAGGCTAATCTGCTTGGGCTGTCACCGCATTGTGGAGGTGCAGCACTGTCCCATTGCCAGCTTTGAGGAGCAGTTGGCGGATAAGACAGATTTTTCTATAGTGGGGCATAATCTGGAATGGTATGGCTATTGTGCTGTCTGCCGTAAGGGGCAAGAAAAAGAATAAGTGATAAATTACATTTTCGGTGCCGGCAATGCCTGTAGCAACGTATAGCATAACTCATAAAACTCTTAGTATATTTTAACTGTTCTTGGTATGTGCTATAATAAATCTTGTCATGTTCATAGAGTGAGGCAGAAAAACATATTATACTAGGAGGTATATACATTGGCTTTTTTTAACGATAAGGGTAGAGGATTGCTGCTGTGCCTGTTACTGGCAGTTCCCTGCTGGTTTTTGGGTAAGCTGGTGCCGGTAGTGGGCGGACCGGTCTTTGCGATTTTATTGGGTATGCTGGTGGCTGCGTTTTGGACGCCTGCAGCTGCCTACAAAGCAGGTATTGGCTTTGTGTCTAAAAAGGTATTGCAATATGCAGTCATTTTGCTGGGCTTTGGTTTAAATATTTCGGTAGTGCTGGCAACAGGCAGGCAGTCATTGCCGATTATTGTTTGCACTATTGCCACTTCCTTGCTGGTAGCTTACGTATTGCATAAGCTTTTGCGTGTTCCAGGCAAGATTTCTACGCTCATTGGTGTGGGTTCTTCTATTTGCGGTGGCAGTGCGGTTGCGGCAACAGCACCTGTAATCAAGGCAGATGATGAAGAGGTGGCGCAGGCTATCAGCGTCATTTTTTTCTTTAACGTGGTGGCAGCTTTACTCTTTCCCTGGCTGGGAACAGTGTTGGGCTTTGACACTACCAGTGGCGAGGCCTTTGGTATTTTTGCAGGCACGGCGGTAAACGATACCTCATCTGTTACGGCGACGGCAGCAACCTGGGATGCAATGTTTGGCTTGGGGACGGCAACCTTAGACAAGGCTGTAACAGTCAAGCTGACGCGTACCCTGGCAATTATTCCTATCACTATGGTGCTTGGTTATCTTGTGAGCCGTAGGGAGCAGGGAGAAGCGGCCGACGTGAGCATTAAAAACATTTTTCCCAGCTTTATTTTTTACTTTGTGCTGGCTTCGCTGGTGACAACGGTTGCAAGCAGCGTAGGCGTGGGTGCGGAGGTATTCGCTCCCTTAAAGTGGCTGAGTAAGTTTATGATTGTGCTGGCTATGGCGGCAGTTGGTTTAAATACCAACATCGTCAAGCTTATTAAGACAAGCAGCAAGCCTCTGGTGCTAGGCTTTGTCTGTTGGGTTGGCATTAGTGTAATGAGCCTGCTTTTGCAGCATGCTTTGGGTCTGTGGTAACAGATGCATTAGAAAAACAGGCGATATTTTGTTCATGGTAAATTTATAATGCTTTTGACGGTTAAAAATAAAAATTTAACCGTCAATTTTTATTTTCAGACTATTTATAAGCCTAAAGCAAGGACTTTGCAGCAT
>CAVAHH010000265.1:0-2909 GCA_963588395.1 bacterium | reverse complement strand
TGCGACGGAATTCAAAGCGCTGACAGCGTGACTGAATGGTGGCAGGCACCTTTTGCGGGTCTGTAGTCGCCAGAATAAAGACAGCGTGCGCCGGCGGCTCCTCTAATGTCTTCAACAAAGCATTAAAGGCTCCTGTCGAAAGCATATGCACCTCATCGATAATATAGATCTTGTAACGGCTTTCTACAGGAGTAAAGGCAATCTGTTCACGCAAATCACGGATATTATCCACGCCCGTATTAGAAGCAGCATCAATCTCAAAAACATCCATGGAGGCGCCTGCAGTTATCCGTTCGCAGTTATTGCAATGACCACAGGGGTGCATCGTCGGTCCCTGCTCGCAGTTTAGCGCCTTAGCCAAAATGCGTGCCGCACTTGTTTTACCTGTGCCGCGCGGTCCGCTAAACAAATAAGCATGGGCAATTTTGCCATTCTTAAGAGCGTTTTTCAGCGCTGTCTTGATAGCATGCTGACCAACCAGCGAATCAAAGTCCTGCGGCCGCCACTTGCGGTATAGGGCGATATAAGACATGCAATGCCACCTCCTCGGAATTTTTGTCATACATAGATATTATACTCAAAATACCCTGGATTGTAAAACAAACTTTGCATACATCCGCATTGTCAGCGTCTTCATCTTCCCGACAGGACTATACCAGGAAAGAAAAACTTAATTTTACTATCAAGAAATATTAGTATATAATATCATTAAGAACGCAAGCATAAAAGGAGGCATTTCTATGACCATCCCCACGATTGATAAGGCTGCCCTGCAGGCGCAGCTCCCCGAATTTATTGACAAAACAGCTGCTTACCACAACGGCACCCTCGGTAAAATTGATTACAAGGGCTACAGCGGTTACTTCGGCAGCTTTGCCCAGCGTGACGGGCACAGCAGCATGGTGCGCCTGCGCACCAGCGCCGGTCGCATTACTAAAGAAAAACTCGCCGCCATCGCCGCTATGATCCGCAAGCATGATGTACAACGTCTGCACTTCACCACCGGTCAGACACTGCAGCTGCACGATTTGAGCGCTGCTGCCGCAGGTGACATCATCTCCCAGGCGCTGGATGCCGACATCATTCCCTTTGGCTGCGGCGGTGACTATCCCAGCAACGTGCTTTGTTCCCCCTTAAGCGGAACAGAGCGTGAGGAATATTTTGACGTGCTCCCATACGCCGAGGCAGCAGCACAATACCTCGTCGCTACTATCAGCGAAGGCAAGCTGCCGCGCAAGCTCAAAACAGGCTTCAGCAATTCGCCCGCCAACCTTACGCACGCCACCTTCCGTGATTTGGGCTTTGCCGCACGCAGTGACGGCCGCTTTGACGTTTATACCGCCGGCGGTCTGGGCAGCACCCCCTGTATGGGCATAAAAATGGCAGAGGGCGTAGACCCCGCCAAAATTCTTTATCATATCAAGGCTATGCTGCTCACCTTCCGTGAATGCGGCACCTACGACAACCGCCCCAAGTCCCGCACCCGTTACCTGCCGGAGCTTTTAGGCGGCGAAGCAGCCTATAATGAGGCCTACAACGAACGCTTACAGCGGGTGCTGCTAAACGAAAACCTTGACCTTGATATTGTGCCGAAAAAAACAAAAAAACGCAATTTCAGACTCATTACAGGCTACCGCGTCACCTCGCAAAAGCAGCCGGGTCTGTATGCTGTCAACTACCATCCACAGGCAGGCCTGCCCAAGGTAGAAAACTTTTTAGCCCTGGCTGACTACCTGCAAAATGTGGAGGATGCCGAAATCCGTCTTGCCCCGGACCAAAGCGCCTATATCATCAACCTCACTGCTCCTGAAGCAGCCAAGGTCATGGCCCTCACCGAGGACAGCGCCTACAACGCCTTCACCAGCAGCGTTGCCTGCATCGGTGCCGGCGTCTGCCAGATGGGCATGGGCGACACCCAGGCACTATTGGCAGACTGCTTTGCCGAAATGGCTACGCAATACGCTGCCAGCGACGCACTACCGCAAATTTATATTTCCGGCTGCCCTTCCAGCTGCGGCACGCATCAAATTGGTGCGCTAGGCTTCCGCGGTACGCTCAAGGTTATTAAGGGCAAGCCCTTCCCCGCCTTCACCGTCTACGCTAACGGCTGCTCGCTCCAGGGCCAGGAACGCTTGGCCAGTGAGATTGGTACACTGCTGGCAGAGGATATCCCCTTCTTTTTATTGGAGGTAGGCAAGCACGTGGCACAAAGCGGCCTAGGCTTTGAACAGTGGACGCAGGCGCACCCTGAGGGTATCAAAGAAATTGCCAGTGCTTATATAGAGAAAATTAAGCTCGTGAGCAAATAATTTAAGAGACAGACCAAAAAGCTCCGCCACTTTCGTGACGGAGCTTTCGTGTTATTTCCCTGTAGGACCGCAAAGGCGGGCACCCCCGCGGCACATGAAAGTATCCGCTTAAGGCTGCTTCCTTCCGGACCTGACCTGGTTCACAGGCTTCCATTGCGCAGGACCCAACTCTACGATCCTACAGAGAAACAAGCAATTTTATGAAAAAAGCCGCTCGTGCGGCAGATTTTAAGTGGCGGAGAGAGAGGGATTCGAACCCTCGGTACGGTTTCCCGTACACACGCTTTCCAGGCGTGCACCTTCAACCACTCGGTCATCTCTCCAAGGTTGAAAACATTAAGCAATTTTCAATTTGCCAGCACAATACGTACCCGCAGTCAACATAACTGCAAGTAGTATTATACTGGTATTATCGGTAAAAGTCAAGCTTTTTTTGTAAAACAATTGACAAAAGCCTGGGCAATATTCTTCAAGCTCTTGGCTATCACGCGAACGGCGTAATCTCATCGTCACTGTCCTCGGCAGGCAACAGCATCACGGCACAGTCCGAATTCAGCACAACGTTTTCTGACGTACTGCCAAGCTCGTCACCATTGGTCA
>CAVAHH010000264.1:0-2936 GCA_963588395.1 bacterium | reverse complement strand
CAACGGCATCATCGAGCTGCGCAAGCTCATCGTCAAAAAGCTCAAGGAAGACAACAACCTGGAATATACCACCGATGAAATCTGTGCTACCGTTGGCGCCAAGCAGGCCATCTTCAATTCCGTTATGGCCATCGCAGGCCCCGGGGACGAGGTGATTTTGCCCATCCCCTGCTGGGTAAGCTACACCGAAATGATTAAGTTTGCAGGAGCCAAGCCTGTGTTTGTGCCCGTAAGCGAGGAAAACGGCTATGACCTGGACGTAGATGCTATCGCTAAGGCCATCACCCCGAACACACGCGGCATTATCATCTGCACCCCAAATAATCCCTCGGGTGCGGTGTACAGCGAAGCAACGTTGCGCGAATTGGCAAAGCTGGCAGTGGAGCATGATTTTTACATCATTGCGGATGAAATTTATGAAAAGCTGATTTACGATGGCGAAAAGCATTTTTCCATCGGCTCTATCTCCAAGGAGGTTTGGGAGCACACCATCACCGTCAATGGCTTTTCTAAGGCCTATGCTATGACCGGCTGGCGCTTAGGCTACGTTGCTTCTACCAAAGAGGTAATCGACGGCATCAAAAAGATCCAGAGCCAGACCACCTCTGCTACCAGTGCTATCTCGCAAAAGGCAGGCGTGGCAGCACTCGCAGGCCCGCAGCACGACCTGGAGATTATGGTTGCCGAATTCGACAAACGCCGCAAGTACATGCTGCAGCGTCTGGCCGAAATGCCCGGCGTAAGCTGCACCACACCTAAGGGAGCGTTCTACCTGTTGCCTGATTTCAGCTGTTACTTTGGCAAGAAATATCATGGCAAGGAAATAAAAAATGCTATCGACTTTGCCAACACGCTGCTGGCAGCCGAGCTGGTAGCCCTGGTGCCGGGCGAGGCCTTCAACATCCCCGGCAAGGTGCGCATGTCCTATTCCAATTCTCTGGAAAACCTGGGAGCCGCTATGGACAGAATCCAAAAATTCGTCAGCGAGCTGCAGGACTAATATAATATTTTTGACTAATAAAGCCTTCATCATGGGTGCTTTCTGCGATTTAGCAGGAGGCATCCATGATGTTTTTGTAGGGAAGCTAATATAAGCAGTGTTTTGAAATAGTTTTTGCAGTTTTTACACTTTTATATTCTAAAACAGTTGTATCCGGTAATAGCAGTTTTTGTTTGCATAAGTAATGGTGGCTGTGTATAATTATGTTAGCTACGTAAGGAAGGTGCAAGATTATGGAAAGCCTGTTAAAAAAAATCCAGACGATGAATCTAACGAAAACCGAAAAGCTTATCGCCGACTATATTGTCGATAATATGAATACGATTGGACTGAGCACCGTGACTGACGTGGCCTTAAAGATTGGCGTCAGCGATACGTCCGTCATCCGCTTTATCCGCAGCCTGGGCTACAGTGGCTTTGCTGATTTCAAGCGCACGATGAATGAGCGTATGCTAGAGCAGTATAACGCCAATTTGTCGCCCATGCAGAAGTTTACCAACACCACCGAAAAGCTTAAGGGTGACAGCGTCATCAACGAGGTGTTTTACCATGCGATGGATAATTTATCCAGCACCGTGCTGGAGCTGGATGAGGATTTGATCAATAAAATTGCTGAGTGCATGCTGGCCAGCCGCCACAAATACATTGTTGGCTTTAGGGGTACAAGCTGCTGTGCTGATTATTTTTACCGCAAGGCGCTGTTCTTTCTGCCACACTTGGTGCTGTGCGACAAGGCCGAAAGCTCGGCGATGGAAATGCTGGTGGATATCACCAGCGAGGACTGCATTTTGATGTTTTCCTTCCCCCGCTATTCGGAGCTGAACTTTTCGATCCTGGACCTGGCCAAAAAGCGCGGTGCGAGGGTCATTATCGTCACCGACCGCATCACCTCGCCGCTTGCCGCCTATGCCGATTTTTTGGTGACGGTCAATATCAGCGGCGTGGGCTTTACCAATTCCTATGTCGTGCCGTTGTGCTTTGCCGAGGCACTGGCTATTTTGGTAGGCCAGAAGGCAGGCAAGGAAACAGCACTGCGCATGGATGATTTGGATACGTATATCTATAAAAATAAGCTGTACTAAGAGCTTGCTTTTGAATTTAAAGGAGGAATGTGTTATGCGTTTTTATACAGCGATGCTTGATGGTAACGAAGAAATATTAGTTGGCTTTGCGCAGGGGAGCGCTGCCTACCGCCTGCCGCTTTTGGCACGTCTGGCACCGGAGCTGGCCTTTGCCGATATGAACGAGCTGATTTTGGGCTATACTGATAGCGTCAAGGCCAAGCTGGAGCAGCTTGCAGTCAATGACGACGTGCTGAGCGTCGCAGCGGTGGATGTTACGCAAGTTAAGCTTTTGGCGCCCATCGTGCGTCCGCGTCAGGACGTGGTGTGCCTTGGCATTAATTACGACGCCCATGCGCAGGAGGCAGGACGCTTTTCTGATGAAGCCTTTGGCGGTGAAAGACCGTATACCATTTATTTTTCGAAGCGTGTAAACCGTGCTACGGCAACAGGCGAGCCTGTGCCTGCGTACGAGGGACTGGTGGACAGCTTAGATTACGAGGTAGAGCTGGGCGTTGTTTTGGGCAGTGATGCCAAGGGCGTCAGCAAAGAGGAGGCACGCAGGCATATTTTCGGCTATACTATCATCAACGATATCAGTGCCCGTAACCTGCAGACACGTCACAAGCAGTGGTATCTGGGCAAGAGCTTAGACGGCTTTACCCCTATGGGTCCATGCATAGTGACTGCTGATGAAATCGGTGACGAGCATGCACTAGCTATCAGCTGCACGGTGAACGGCCAGCAGCGTCAGAGCAGCAATACGCGCTACATGATTCAGACGGTGTGCGGGGCAATTTCCGAGCTGTCGCAGGGCATGACGCTAGAGGCGGGGACGATTATCGCCACAGGTACGCCTGCAGGCGTGGGCATGG
>CAVAHH010000263.1:0-2947 GCA_963588395.1 bacterium | reverse complement strand
ATTATATATAGATTCATCAATAAGATTTAATGGTAGCGTGTTCTCAACAGAATGAAATTCACACGCCTCATTGGAGCATTGAATGAACATATTGTCAACACTACTATCAACATAATACTCTGCTGGAGTAAGCTCACAACCACACCATGGACAGATTTTCATCTGGCATGGATTAGCCTTGCCACCAATATCATTGCCTTCCTGTAAATTATTGAGGGCACTTCTAGCATCACTAAGGCTATTGGGCGTTAGCTGTCCGCCAACCCATAAGCCTATCGTTATCCTGCTACTACCAAGTTTATACTTTTTTCTAAGCAACTCACAGGCACAAATCAAAATAGACGCACGCTCAAACTGTTGTATAGTTAATAGACGCAGTGTATAGCGCATAATTACTGTAACACCATCATCTTGGGAATTACGCAGCCTGCGTAAAAAGATAACAAAGGCTGTTATACCCAGATAAGCTTCAGTTTTACCACCACCCGTTGGGAACCACAAAAGATCCACCTTTTCCCTAGCTTCATCCGTAGGATCTATAAACGATGGCAGCTCATGCAAAATAAAGGCCAATTGGAACGGATACCAATTTATCTGCGTTACGTCCACAGCTTTTTTTCCCTTTTTCAGTGTCTGTACGCGTTGCATCAGCATGGCTTCATTAGCGTATTTAAATGCACACATAGCCTTGGCATCAATTTTCAGTAGCTCTATAGCCTTATTAATCGCATTGCAGGCAGCTTCACAGTTTGCTATATTATTTTCAGCTACACGCTTATATCTTACATTTATCGCCAACAATTTATCTTTTTGCGACTGAATCCATTGGGCATATTTTGCAACAAAATTTCTTAATGCCAAAAGTACATTTTTCGTGCTCTCGTGAGCAAGAAAATTCATGGATAAGGACTTTTCTCCCTGCAATAAGCCTGGCATCATTTGCAGCAGGCTATACTGCACCAGCCATGAATTGCTGACAACAAAGTTCCCAGTTTCATCCTTCCTCCAACTAACTGAACATCCATGCCCCTGAGCATAGCAAACTACATCAGCATAAAGCATTTCCATTTCCAGCATTTCATCATCATCTGCTACATGCAAATGCTGACTGACATCATTAAAAATATTACCAACGCCAAAAAGCTTTAGTTCCACCTGAAAAGCGCACTTGCTTGCCAATGCCCCTAAATCCGCTGTGCCACAGTTATTATTAACCACAGTAAATGTAATAATTTGGTCCTCTGATACGTAATTCTTATGTCTAAATATCTTGAGGCAGATATTTTGCTCAAGCTCAATAGTAGTAATTTCCTGCTTTGGCAGTGTCACTTCTTTATCGAAACTGTACTGCTGTCTTTGCCATAATTCTTTTGGTACTTTCTTACTACTGCTCCACTTGCTGACATCAATTTCCAAACTAGCAGCTGTTTGAAACGGTATAGGCAGATAAAACGCATAACCTACTGAAATGTTAATTTTATCTATTCCCTTTTTTATAGCACAGGTAATTCCCATAGCTGAAGGATTTCTAACATTACTTAACGAGATAGATTCATCATATTCATCAATTTCACTATCAAAAACCATTTCACTTGTTTCACAGTCTGCTGCTACTTCGACAGCATGATCAGTTTCGTCTGTTTGCGGATACAATTTACCCATTATATAATAATTTAGTGGCAACTCTGCTAATACTTCATTTGGAGCAACAGGTCCCACCAAATCCTTTAGCAAAATCTCGTCAATAATATCTCTTGCCTGATAATAGTCAGCATATCCAGCCATAATTCACCTCAAATTTTAGTAGCGTACCCACCTATGTTGATCCCCAACCATACGTAGATATCACCATATTTTTTCGCACCATTAAGCTTGAATGGTTTAGCAGATATACAAGTTGTTTTATCTGTAACATAAACACCTGTGAATTTTTTGTTGCTATTAAAATATTTATTATCAAACCTCCCATTATAGATATACTTGATAGCTTTTTTTACTGCTTCAGTAAAACCAGTATTCATTTCGCAAATAACGTGCCTATTATCACAATCAAAAACTTCGTATATAGGACAGCCTTCCGTTCCTCGCTCTGTTTTTCGCAGCTCTATCTGCGTGCCAATACTAACGTTAGTTATCCATTGCTGACGCTCTGCAGCAACTGCCAAAGAAGCAGTATCAATATCATCAGCCAGCACCTCAATATTAGACAAATGGTTACCTCTAGACCATTTATTATATCGCCATCCATAACACCTGCGACTATAATCCTTAAATGTGTAGATATACTTTGTTTCTAATTCCACCTTAACGATAGATTCCTTAGCCCTGGTCAGTGCTACATACTCAACCCTATGCTCCAAATTAGAATCTCTTTCCAGATCATTGTGATTTAATATTTCCGATAACACGATAACCTTATCAAACTCCAACCCTTTAGACCTATGTACATTGCTAACTGTTATACTACTAACTATTTCATCAGGCTCGTGAAACAACAAATCATCCTTGGCTCTATCAAGCAAGCCACGCAGCAGTTCCTCCACCGCATAACTACGTTTCACCGGCTCCTTCTGAGCACTCAGAAGTGCACGCCAATACGCCATTGCCTTATCATTTTGCTGTGGATATAAACTTGTAAAGGTTTTCTTAAAGCTTTCCTCCGTAGCCATCGCTCCCGTATCCAGCTTGGTCAAGACATTAAAAATCCACATAGCAAAGGTATTAGCAGTTTTAGACGTTTCCAGCCTATGCTTTACTTTTTTCGTACGTAACTGTTGAGACACCCACAAAGCTTGAGTATTAGTTCTTGTAAGAATTCCCACCTGCTTACCGTTCTCCGCCTCAACATATTTCATTAATTCTTCTACATCAAGGTCATCGATATCAAAAGCTGCCTGCGCAATTTTTCCTCGCAAATTGACAGCCTCTTCTACTTCCTTCTGCCTGT
>CAVAHH010000262.1:0-2955 GCA_963588395.1 bacterium | reverse complement strand
CCATCATATCCAGCACTGCAGACTGTGAAAAGCCCAAAAGACTGCTTTCCTTATGCATGCGGCAGATAAAGCCCTGCTGCGAAGCCGTCCACTTCGTCAACAGCTCATTGATTTCACCATTAAGGTTAGCAATATTCGTTTCACTCAGGCCGCGCATAACCTCTTCGTAATTGTCAAAGCGTACATAGGCCAGGCAAAGCTTATCGTTGTTATACTTCTGACGCATCAGCTCATAATCCGTGATGTCCGTCAAATACAGCATCAGCCCGCTGGTGCTGTCATCCCGCTTACTACGATGCTCCTGCGTCTGCACGCTGTAATAACGCATACGGTAATAGCGGTCTTCTATCTGGATAACCTGCTCGCCGTCATGCACACTCATCAGCTCAAAAGCATTTTGTGCCAGTGGCAGAATCTCCTCCGGCTTTTTCCCCTCCAAGTTCTTTTTACCTACCCAGGAAGCAAAAAGCTCATTTTTCCATTGCAGCTTTCCATCCTTAGAAAACACCGCTATACCGATATCCAGCTTGCGGACAGCAAAATGATTGGTGCGTTCAATATTACGGATAATATTATCCAGATAGCTGCTGAAAAATATTTCCTTATTAATGATATTCTGACGGCTGAAATAGTAAATTATGCCAAATACAATCAGTGCAGGAAATATTAGCTTGGGCTGCAGATAGCACACCAATACTGCCAAAAGCACGATTATCAGCAGATAAATATTGGTATCAACCTTAGAATTCATATTCCTATTGAATCTGTTGAACATTAAGCTCACCTCATCAAAGGACTGACGCAGGCCTATTTTTTTAGCCTATGTGGGCGGATTTTGCGAAAGTCCATAACTATATCAAAGGCACCTACATACACCATAATCTGGGTAAAGATGGGTATAATAAACAGCAGAGCAACGCCGATATTTGCCCACCAACGTGGTCTGTTTTTGCTTTCTACAAACCAATACAAAAGTACAATTCCCTGCAGCACCAGCACAAAGCTGCACACCGTCTGTACATTCACTGAAAGTGCATATAACCAGCTGCTTTGATCCGTCTGGTAAAAATACGTCACTGCGAAAAGCGAAGCAGCATATGGCCACAAAATCCAACCAGGCACCTGCAGCATCGTGAAGGCAGGAAAGGCCTCAAAGCTTTCACCCAGCTTAGTCAAAATCTTTTTTGCTGCCATATAGTTGATAAAGGCCATGAGCGGTGCGCACAGTAAAAAGGCACCAGGCATAATAATGCGCATCATGCGTAGCATTTCACTGTAGCCTGCTATGCTGGCCTTGATGTCAGCCTCGCTCATACCATGCTCGCGATAATAGCCCTCAAGCTGCACTAGACTTTCATGGAAGGACGTAAACATCATCTCGATGGGATCAATGCCAAGCACCCAAAAGCTCAATGCGATGTTTAAGATGAGCGCGATGACTGCACCTATGCTACCATAAAGCATCAGCTTCATCGGTGGCAGATGGCGGCGCATACATTCGCCCAAAATCAACCCCAAAAGGCCAAATATAGCTGCTAAAAAGAATGCATTAACAGGACTGATAACCATAGCGATAATCGCCGTTGCCACCAACAGCGTCATAATGCTCCACTTCAGTCCGTGCCTACAGCCACAAATAACAACCGGCAGTGGCCAGACAAAGTTGACGAAAGCACCCAAAACAGGTACATACATACTTATCAACGCCATAACGATAGCGACAGCAGCTAAAATGCCTGCCTCCACCATGGCGGAAGTTTTGCGAATCACGTAGTATCCTCCTTCATGGATATATTTCTTCAATATATTATTGTACTACATCAACCGCTGAAAAGCAAAGCCTTTACTGACCATGACTCCTACTATTGTGCATTTCATATCAAAGTGCTATAATACATAGGTAAACAACGCTATTGTGCAGCCTTTGCTGTGCATCGGCGTCTTTTATTTTGTGAAAGGAGCTATAGCTTTGATTAATCAACATTTTCCTCAGCGCTGCTGCATGTTTGTAGCAGGCATCTTCGCTATGACCATGGGCATAGCTCTTTCATGCAAGGCTGATTTAGGAACATCACCTATTTCCAGCGTTCCCTGGGTTGTTAGTATGTTCACCAACTGGAGCATTGGTGAGATTACCATTGTCATGAATCTGCTATTTATTGTAGCACAGCCAATTTTACTGCGACAGATTTATTGGCGGGAGCTTTTAGGGCAGCTGATTACTCTCTTATTTTTTGGTAACGGCATAGATTTTTCTATGTACCTTTTAAATTGGGTAGCACCGGATACGCTGCTTTGGAAATGGTTTGATTGTATTTTGAGCACCATGACCCTGGCCTTCGGAGTATTTTTGTGCATCCGTGCCAAAATCTTTGTTGCAGCCGGTGAAGGCATCGTACTAGTTATCGCCTTTGTCAGTAAAGCCAAGTTCAGCAATATCAAGAACTGCTTTGACTGCTCACTTGTCGCCATCAGCCTAATTATATCGTTTATGCAATTTGGCGAGATGCGCGGTGTCGGCATAGGCACTATCGTTGCTGCTATTTTAGTGGGACGTTGGGTGCAGCTATACACCAACAAGCTACGTATTTTTGACAAATGGTGTGTTTTGGAGTAAGAAGAATTTATCATCTTGCCCCAAAATATTTTGTTTTTAATTTTCTGAATTTTCCTTGCATTGTTTGTCGCGTTATGCTATAATAAACATCGACAGCTGTTATAAAATTTATATAACGGAAGGAGTCCGCTTATTATGCTTTGTATCGGTATTGTAAAATGGTTTGATGCCATAAAGGGCTATGGCTTTATTGACCGTGGCAACGGACAGGATATTTTTGTACACTTTTCTTCCATCAAGTCCACTGGATTTCGTTCACTAGAACCCGGACAACGTGTTTCCTACCATTTGACCCGTGGTAAAAATGGTCCTATGGCTATCAACGTTACTCCTATGAT
>CAVAHH010000261.1:0-2962 GCA_963588395.1 bacterium | reverse complement strand
GTTTTTACCTGATTGGTGCGGCTGATGAGGGCGTACACGGGATGCACTGCCGCTGCATCGCTCAGCGCTTGCTGCATGTGCGTGAGCACGTCCTGCAGCGCCCTGCAGCCGGCGTTATCCAAATGCACCTCCTGCGGCAGGATGTCGGCTGCTGCTAAAAGCTGCTGTGCTGTACTCTTGCCTATGCCGGTGGTGGCGCTGATAAACGCTTTGGTGAAGCTGGCGGCGGGGAGGGCGTTGGCTGCCTGTACAATTTGGGCGGGAGCAGTGCGCAGAATGTCCAGGCCTGCCTGCGGCGGGGGGGCGACGTAGGGCCTGCCAGGCAAAATAGTGCGGTAGCTGCTCTGAGCGGCGCTGACGTGGCGCAGGGCATCGATAATAACATCGTTCTGCGTGAGAATGATGTTGCTATTTTTGCCTGTCAGCTCAAAAATCAGCTTTTTGGTGATGATTTTGCTGGACGCACCCAAAAGGTCAATTTCCAGCGTAATGATGCGGTCCAGACCGCTTTGGCTGATTTTGGTGATGCGTCCCTCCTCCAGATGCTTGCGCAGCAGCATACAGAAGGAAGGCGGTACTTCAGGATTCTGCGGCAGCTGCGCCGGAATGTAGAGTGCGCCGCTGCCGCCGCCCATGTCGCCCAAAAGCGCGCTGGTGTCCTGCGCACGGCGCACAAGCAGCAGCAATGAATGTGCGCTTGGCATAAATACTCTATAAATTTTGCTGCCCAGCAGCTCGTTATTTAATGTATCAGTGAGTAATTTTAGTGTAAGGCCTTCGAGGTTCATAGGAACTCCTTTCAAGCAGAAAATGTATTTTCTATAATTATACTCCATTTGCGCCTGTGAGTATAGCTATAAGAAAAGAGCATTGCCGCCAAGGGCAATGCTCTCATGTGTCAAAGTTTATTTTGCTTTGTTTAAGTTTCTGTACTTGGTTACGAATACAGCGATTCTTTCGAGTGCTTTGTGCAGGATTTCCTCGCTATAAGCATAGGAGCAACGGATATAGCCCTCGCCGCCTGCGCCGAAGATGTTGCCGGGAACAACCAGCACCTCCTGCTCCTCCAGCAGCTTTTCAACAAATTCCATGCTGCTAAGACCGGTTTCTTTAATGCAGGGGAAAACATAGAACGCGCCCTCGGGCTCATACAGTGCCAAGCCCATCTTCTTGAAGCCGTCGATCATAATCTGGCGGCGGCGTCCGTATTCGGCAACCATGTTGTCAACATCCTGCCGGCAATATTTGAGAGCGGCAATAGCGCCGTATTGCGCGGTGACGTTGGGGCAGAGCACAACGTATTGGTGCAGCACGTTTATAGCGTTGATGATGGCAGCCGGGGCCATGATGTAGCCAAGACGCAGACCAGTCATAGCGTAGGCCTTGGAAAAGCCGTTGAAGACGATGGTGCGGTCGCGGAATTCGGGGAAGGAGGTGAACATAACGTGCTTTTTGCCGCCGTAGGTGAGGTGTGCGTACAGCTCATCGCTGATGATGATGAGGTCATGCTTGGCAGCCCAGTCGCCGATAGCTTTGATCTGCTCCTTGCTCATAATGGCGCCTGTGGGGTTGTTGGGGTAACCTAGCATGATGGCTTTGGTCTTGGGAGTGATGGCCTTTTCCAAATCCTCGATGGTGGGAACAAAGCCGTTTTCTTGGAAGGTTTCGACCGAAACAGGCTTACCGCCTGCCAAGATAACGCAGGCCTTGTTAGCAACGTAGCAGGGCTCAGGCAGGATAATTTCGTCACCGGGGTGCATGATGGTGGTGATGGTGGTGTACAACGCTTCGCTGACGCCTACGGTCACCATGATTTCGTCAGCAGGGTTATATCTTACACCGTAGTTTTTGTAAATATCGTCGCTGATGGCCTGACGCAGCTCCAAAAGGCCGAGGGTAGGAGTGTAGCAGCTTTTGCCCTCGCTGATGCTTACGATCTCTGCATCCTTTACAGCCTGTGGAATATCAAAATCAGGCTCGCCTACGCTCAGCGGTACAATGTTGGGGTTGGCGGCCATAATATCCAAAAATTTGGCTAGGCCGGAAGGCGGCAGAGCCTTGATAAACGGGGAAACAGCAGCATCAAAATTATATGACATAATAAATTCCACCTTTCACTAAAAGCTTGTCGATAAAGCGCCCTTGAAAAAACTGACACTTTTTCCACAATCTCTGTTAAATTACTTTATTAATGTAGCAGAATTTTGCTTATACTGCAATAGGTAGGAGCATGTATACATTAACGTGGGTGAAAGTGCTTGTGTTTTGTACAAAATTTTACATCTATATATACTATATAAGGCGTCAGCTACTTGTCAGCGCTTGGGGGAGATGCTATAATAGAAATAGCCAAAATAAGTATGACTTGTGAAAGAGTGGGTTAACAGCCCGCTCTTTCGGCTTATTATGATGTATGCGGTTGGCCGCGTGCAAATTAAAAACTAAATATGGAGGTGAAAATGATGCAGGCGAAAGAAGTTGAAGCACTGATTACCGCAATGGTAGAACCACTTCTGCAGGACACCGGCCTGACGCTGGTGGATGTGGAGTACGTGCGCGAAAAGGACTGGTACCTACGGATTTTTCTCGATAAGCCTGGCGGAGTTGAAATTGATGACTGCCAGATGGTCAGTGAAAAGCTGACGGAAGCGCTGGATGCTAAGGATCCGATTCCTGACAAGTATTTTTTGGAGGTTTCATCCCCCGGTATTGACCGTCCTCTGAAAAAGGATAAGGATTTCGAGGCTGCCTACGGCACCAAGGTGGATATCATGTTCTTTGCTCCCTGGGAGGGGCTCAAGAGCCTGACTGCTGTTTTGGTTGCTCACGACGATGAAGCAGTGCAGGTGAAGAAAATTATTAAGGGTAAGGAATTTAAAGACCCGGACCGCATTGAGCGTAAATTGATTGCGACTATCAGACCGCATATAGACTTTTAATTGATACAACAGGAGGCTTATTA